>JAGQOZ010000231.1 GCA_020426955.1 Planctomycetales bacterium | reverse complement strand
GGGCAAACGAATCGCGCGTGCGTTTTCCAAGATGCCGAGTGGATCAAAGGGAGTGGGATTGGAAGCCAGCGCCATGAAAGAACCACATCACGAAGAGAATTGAGCGGGTTTCATTCCATGGTAATTGCACAGATTGTCCGCCCTGCGACACGATTGCGAAACGACAGCGTTGTCCACGTATCCGGCTGCCGGTTGTGCCTATTCTGCGGAAATTGCGGGGTTCATTTGTCTGCAATTGAGATCGTATCGTGTTGTTCCGCCGCAATCGGTCGAGCTTGGAAAATGTGCTTGTTAGGCTCCGGCTATTCGGCTTGGATGTTGAGAATGCGTCGTGCTTTGTCTCGAATTTCCGTACGGCGATCGTGGTGAACGGCGAAATAGTTGGTGGAGCGTCTAGGATACAAATGGCCTTCCAGAAATGCGTCTTCGCTCAGACCATTATCGTTGTGCGCTAAACGATTGGGCGAAACGATGGCATAATCACGCTGTTGGAAGAACCGGAACAGTTCGGCTTTTGTATTCGTTTGGCCAGATCGGTCCGGCGCACTTTCGAACATGACCACCGGGGCGTTTCGCGACAACAGTCTGTCGGCTCCGCGAAGGGCTCTCAATTCGGCGCCTTCGATATCGATCTTGATGATGTCAATCCGCTGTTCGTCTGCGAAAAGATCGTCCAGACGTTTCACGGGAACAACAATTTCGCGTGTATTGTGCACATTCGCTCCAGGCGAAACGAGAGAACTGTAACCGGAACGCTTTGTATCAACGTAAAATGTTGCATTCCCAACTTCATCGGCAACGGCACAGTTGTGAACAGTGACCATCGGGAATTTTGCTCGCAGTCGGCTTGCCTTCTCCGGCATCGCTTCTATCGCCACAATCTTAGCTGACGAAACATGCTTTTTTACAGCCGAGATTACCGACCCGATATGTGCACCGACATCCAGAAAGGTCTTTCCAGGGTCGCATATTGCGGCGACCAAACGCGCCGCAAGTTGATCATTTGCCAACGTCCCAACTTCTTCTGTCCGAAATAGCGAAGCGCTGAGCAATTCGTACTTCTCGCGAACGGAAATCGCAATTTCCCCGATCGGGCCTCCTAGAAGCGTTTGCTTCAAGTTCATCATACATCCTCCAATGAACCTCGACGTGCGAATCAGCCGACCACAAGCCGGTGTTTTGCAGAAACAAGACGGCCTGCAGTTTACCTCGTCCGCTCAATTGAAGAAGTACTTTGCGAGACAGAATTCAAGGTTGATGGTGAATATTCGACAACCGGAACTCTTGAATCCGCAATTTTCTGTGGACACCTTGCCTGTTCTTTCTGGTTTGACATGTTCGCCGCCTCGGAAGACTTGCGTTTGAGGGGGCGATTACGCCGAAGCGGCCAAGAAGACGGCACCGTAGGACGTGCGCCTTACCGAGAAAGGATGACTAGATTACGGACTTCCAAGCAACACGCTCGCGCCTTGGCAGATGGCGACGATGAACAGCAGAGCGGCTAGGCTGGGAGAAATGATTGCCAGCGGCAGTGAAACCATGGCCAGTGTGAACCACACGCCCGCTCTGTGACCTTGATTGCCAATCGAATCAATCCAGCCTCGGCGCCAGGCGATTAGCAGTGCGATCCCAACGACCGCAAATACTCCGGCGGTTCGGCTGCGGTTTAGCAGTTGCTGCGAATAATGCCTGGCCGTCAAACTGGCCGAACCTCGGGACGTCCGAAACCGAAGCACGCGTCCGTCGGTGGGAACTTCAAAATCGAGACTGGCCATGCCCGCTCCGGCCAAGAACGGCGAATTCACTGGCGATGCTGCGATTGGCACATTCGATTCGCTCGTCTCCTGCACGGGCGAGTCCATCAAGGCCGTATTGCTTTCCAGTTGCGTTTGAGGTTCCTCAAATGTATTTTCGAAAGAAAGCACGCGACCCGAAACAACGGCAGGACTGGTCGGCTTGCCCGCAGATGGTCGCGACGATGATTCCAATTGGTCGTACCGAAACTTCGCAGCTCCTTGTTCTTTGTCAAACGCCTTGCTGCGCTGTCCCATTTGCACTCGGCTTCCTTTCCGTCTGCCTTCTTCCACCGAATTGGCGTCCTTATTCAAGGCCGCCAATTCACCCTTGAATGATCTCTCTGCGTCAAGTTCATTTAGTGCTCGATCTTTTGCAGACGAAGCTGGATCGACAGCAAAATTACTCGCCAGCGATTGCAGTTGATTTCCGGAAACGGTATTCGACTGATCCAAAAAATAGTTATTCAAAAAGTCTCGATTATCATTCGCACCTTCTAGTTCAACTTGCTGCACGGCTTGTTCCAGTTGCTTTAGCTCTTCCGTCTCGATGCCCTGTCCCGCCTTACGACTTGCTCTGGCCGCCAGCAATTCGTTCTTGGCTTTTCCCAGCATCACTCGGCTATTATTCTGCACGCCGCGAATGATCCAAGACAAACGCTCTCGTTTATAGTTGGATTGCTGCTCCTGCAGAACCTGTTCGTTTGCCACCAGCGTCATGTCATTAGAAAAGTCGAACCAATGTTGTTCGTCCGGCAAGTAGAGCCGCACTTGGTTTTCTTCTACGGCCACACCTGCCGTTTGGACAAAGGGGAACGCAACGGCCGAAAGCGATCGCCATGCATCCATTTGACCGCCATACTTGATTGTCACTTGATACGTATCCAAGCCTTGCGAACCGACCAGCGGAATTCGAATCTGACCGTTGGCCGCGCGAGCCGGCTTGACTGGCTGCTGGGCCACATACGCGGTCCAGAGTTGCCCGCCGTCGGGAAGTTGTATGTCCAAGAACTGTTCGGTGAAGTTATCCACAAAGAAAATCTGTTGGCCTCGATAAGCTCCATGCTGATCTACAACCAGTGTACATTCTGCCAGTGCAATGCGAGCGCCCACGGTTTCCACTTGGGCGCGTCGAGCGGTCTTGACGGTTAGTTTTGCGGAATCGGTTTGATTCGGTTCCACCAGATAGGCTTGCGTGAGATGTTCACCCAAAGTTTCGGCTAAGGTTCGCCACTGTTGTTGCTGTTCGGACAACGCATTCAAGCTAACCGCTTGTTCCACCACCACTTCGTCTCGCCCGGCACTTTCCAATGTCACAAACTGCTGCAAAATATCAGCATCACTGACCGTCGGAATGGCTACGTCTTGCGCTTCGTCCGTCAACAAACGGTCTCGCAACACCAGCACGCGATAGTTGCCAATCACCGCATCTTGCAGGGCCAGGGTTACCTGAATTCGACCACTGGGAAGTGTGGCCGTTTGTTGGGAACGAACCAGCGGAGCTTGAATTTTCGCTTGTTCAAAGCCAGCAGGCAGTTCAAAGCGAATCTGCCGCACGCCGGCGTCCAAGATGTCGTAGTCCAGCAGAATAGTCTCTTCAAACGTCCGCAAGGTTACTCGAAAATTGCTGATCGTCCGGCAATGAATCGTGGCCGTCTTGGGCGCTAAACGAACCGTAGCGTTGAACAACGACGAATCCGACGCCAACACCAGCGAAGCCAATTTTCGTTGAGATTGATTCAACCAGCTTGAAGCATGATCCAGTAACGTTGTTTCGCAATTCTGTAGCGAAACCGCTTGTACAGCATAGCTGGGATCACACTGGACGACGGTTGTCGTCGAATGCTTGTCGGCATTCAACACGGTCATGCTGGGAACGGAAATATCTGCGGTCAAATCGTCCGGTGCCGTCAATTCCCCAGTGACCACCAAGCTGGCGTGCCCTAAGAATCCTTCGGACAGCACAATGAACGCTCGACGCCCTTGGGGTGAATCCACCACAGACCACTGGCAAGACGTTGAGCAAACAATGTCAGTGACTCGCAAGTTCGCCGGCAGTTCCAATTCCAACTGAAACAAGGCGGACGTCGTGTTCAGGACAACTTCACTTTCCCATCCCAAGCGATGTTGATCGATTCGAAAGATGGACCGCACATCTGCGGAAAGCTTGGGCGTAGTGCGTTCGATTCGTAGTCGAAGCAGATCGTTCGCATCCACAAACCGCCACGATTGATAGGGCTTCACGGGAATCGGTTCGCCCCAGCTTTTACTGATGGTTTCCGGAAATTCCGCTCGAACCATTCCGTTTGCTGCCACCGTCTGCGCGTCCAGCCATTCGCTGCGTAGTAAGGCCAATCGTCCGTTGTGCAACATCGCACCTTCTACTTGCACATTGGGCAATTCCAAGTCGGTTGTACTGGCGTCCATACGTTCCCAACGCTGCAGATCCAGCGTGATGATCTGAGTATTAGAAACCATCTGTAGCAAATCCACCTCCAGTTGGCCGCCCGTTTCTTCGGTCTGTCGCCATGACTTCAAGTTGTCTGTTTCAACTGCTTGAACGACAAATCCGTCCGGTATGATGAACCGAAAGGAGTCTCGTTGCGTTCGCGAAAATTCCAGCTGAAACTTCCAGCGAGCGGTCACCCCTTTCTGCAGAATCCAAATGGCGGCGTCCGATTCGGCGGTCAAGGTGAGATCCACTGCGCTTTGGGTCACGGCTGGCCGCCAACGAAAGGCGAACCGCCCGCCATCCGTCCACGCTGATTCGATCTGTTGCTGAGCATCGGTCGTTTCTAACGAATCAGCTCCGGCTAGACCTTCCAGGCGAACTTCCGTCGACGCTTCGGGAACTTCCACCACCACGTTCCCTAGCGGCAGATGCGGAATGGTTCCGGTTGCTTGCCGCCAGCCACCTTGCCGCGTCACGGGAAAGTGAATAGTCAACTGCAGTTCATACGTTCCGGCCTGTTCCAAGTGCAAGACGGCTAACGGAGCGAGGTCACGGTTGTCGACCAATAATGTCTGTTGGGTCGACGATGGTTGATTGGCTTGCTGATTCGGTTCTGGCTGCGAAACAACAAATTGCATGTTGCTGGGCTTACCATTCACCGTGGCACTGCCCAACACGCCGTTGCCCAATTGTAGCGGCACCGTCGTTCGACCATCATGCAACGCCTGAATCACGATTGTGCCTTGCAGCGTGAGCGAATCGGAATTTTTCAATGTTGTTTTCCAATTCGCACTGGCGAAGGAAAAATCGTGTGGAAACTTGTTCTTTTCTGGTTCGTCCAACGGATGAGCCAGTTGCCACAGCCGTTGATATTCTGCATACGGGACCAGGACCTGCCGAGCTTGATTGGCGCCGGTGATTGGCTCGTTAGCGTTGTACGGAACGATGATGGCGTCGGTGGGCACGGTCAAAGGCGGCAGCGGCTGATCAATCCGCACGGTCACCGGGCCTAGATCTGCCTCCTGTGCCAACGCGATGGATGGATCTAACGCGGCGGTCAAGATCAGCAACAACATGAAACCAGTAATGACTTGAGACGAAACCTGATGGGCCTTTCCAGCAGGTTTTGTCCACCAGGTTGCGACTGCGGTCATCAACTTCCAGACGGAAGAAGCCAGCCAGCAAACCGCCAAGAAAATCGCCGCCGACAAGAACGAATATTCCATAATGCGTCGCCACGGTCCGGCATCGCCGCATGTCCATATGATCACGGATGCCAATATGCATAGCGCGGCCAACCATACAACAACCAAAAAGCGGCGACGGCTAATGGCCCACACGCCGACGGCAAACACCACAGCACCAACGCCCATCGCCAGCCAGATCGAGCGAACTTGATCGACCAGCGTTAGACGCAATGTCGGGTGCTGGTCCAAACTGCGAAACTGGATCACTTGGCCTTCTGTTGTCACGTCCATCGGCAAACTTCGCAGACCTTGCATCACCCAGGTGCGAGCTGTATCGCGAGTGTTTGAAGTCGATTCGACGCTTCCGGCACGTCGACCGAATCCACTTTGTGGCTCGTTCGATTGTCGCCTGACTTCCGCGCCTGCAACGTCCCGCTTGTATCCGTCAGCAAATTCACGCTGCTCAAATTCTGCTCCTTCGGCCGCTTCCGGCGCATCTTCTTCTGCAAAGTCAGTAACGGCGCTATCGGCAATCGCGTCGTTTGGCACGTATTCCATCACAGAGCCAGCTTCAAGTGCCGCAGCCATTCGTTGACGCACGGGGGAAACAAAAAGTCTGCGCCACAGTTGTGTCAGCGGCGTGCCGGTCGGCTGTAGGAGCTGTTTGGTTGAGGCGTCGGTTAACCGAGGTGACATGGTTCCGTCATAGCTGGACACCTCGTAGTTGTCGGGAAACGTAATTTGCCACTCCCAGCTGGCGATTGGAATCTCTTGACGAGCTGCCTGGTCTTGACTCGGCAGCCACAGCTTAGGGACTTCCAATTCCACATCGCCGGCAAATGGAAACGACACGGAATCGGACCGATAGACAATTTGCAGACTGTAAGCTGTCGTGGTTGCGTCTAGCGGGATCAGTAATTGATCCGCCGAACGTTGAGGTTTGGCGGGCGATCCATTTACAAAGACGGACCACAATTCAGAACCGGTAGGCAACTGCAGCTGGATTTGCCGCACCTTGGCCGTCATTTCGTATCGAACCGCCGTCACCGTATGGCCGCCGTTACTGGTAGAAATCACCGCCGCCGCTTTTTGGACCAACGCGGTGGGCAGCGAATAAACATCAGGCCGAAAGACCGTTGCCGTGATGGGCTCCGCAGATTCCAAAAACGTGTAAGCAGCCAGAGTGCGTGTGTTTTGAGGTAGCGAACCGGCGGATTCGGTCATTTCGGCATAGTCAATCGAACGGTTGTCCGTGCGTAGCTGGACCAGCAAATCGGCTTCGCTGTGCACGGCAATGGAACCCGACTGGTATTCGACATCTTCGGCCAGAATAATCGGCAACGTCCATTCGCCTAGCCGTACAGCCGACGACGTATCTTCCAAAGTCTCCGTCGTCTGCGACGAATCAGGCGGTGCGGACATTTCCGCATTCGCAACATTAGTAGTGGACGTTAGTGGTTGCTCAAATTGCACTTGCAGCTGTAGGAAACCCTTGGCTGGCTGTTGCAGTTCGACCACATAATTGCGTCGACCATCCGTGACGGGCTGTGGAATCACTTGCCGAACCGATACGTCACCACGACCTGTGACACTGACTTCGGTGGGCACCGATTCGGGCAACGAAAACACCAACTGCTTCACTTTGGCGTTTTGAATGTCATAGGAAATCTGGTACGTCGCTTCCAACACGGCCTGCTTCAACAACAAGAACGATGCGGATTCTGCGGTGGCTCGAGCTGCCTGACGCTGTACTTCGACCTGCAGTTGAAAGGGACGCGCGAGATATTCGAACGCTAGATCGGTCTGCACCTCTTGCAGGTTGAATTCTTGCTTGCGTTGCGAGTCAAGCGGTCGCAGAGATTCGGTGGTTTGCGTTTCCACCTTCAAATCCGCGTCGGTTCGAATCGCCACGGCACCTCGATCCGTGGACGCTTCGGCGATGCGAAATTCCGGAAATATCAACGTTTGTGATTCCCACTCCTCCAGCCAGCCATCTGGTTGCCAATCGGCTTGAAAGAAGATCTGGTAACGCTGGCCTGGTGGAATCCCTTGCGGCAATTTAATCTGCAAACGACGTCCACCCGATGGATCGCGAAAGACTTCAAATGGCAACGGTTGACCGTCTCCGAAGCTGACAAGCGACGTTCGCCAGCCTGCCGGGACCAGCAAATTGCAGCCGAATATGGTTTCCGCTACAGGCGTCAGTAGGAAACCGCCTTCCGCGTGTAATCGTTCATCGCCAATGGTCAACAGGATATTGCTGACCACGTTCACTCGAGCTTCCGGACGGCCAAACGCAGCCGAAAGCGACTGCTGGAAAGACGGAGCGTAGAAGGCGGCCAATGCTTGTAGTTTGGGCGCGTTCGGATCTTGCTGAGCACTATCAATACTGACTCTGTCCATCAACCAAGCAACGTTCAGCGGCAGCCAATTGGGACTTTCTAAACGCAACGTTTGAAATTCCGCTTCCGGCAATAACGCCAACAAGAGCGTCGATTCGGCCGTGTCAATCGGTTCGATTCCGCGAAACGTCCAATTCGCCAAGTCGACGGCGGTGCGTTCGGCAACCATACGAATGTCGACCTTGCCCGAAACGGGACGACGAAATTCAATCTGTAAGGTCGAACGATCGTCTCCGACCAATTGCCAGCGATTCAAATCGCGGTTGGCTACATTCAAGATTTCTAATCCGTCTGGCACGCGAAACGCAATGGTCGCCAGTTCGCCTCGAGCCACATCGACGGAACACGTTACGTAATGCCGTTCATACGCGCTGGTGATTTCGGCGGCCACTACCGATTCCGCCAGCACTAACGGACGGTCGTTGTTGTCTGTGCCATTCAACTTCCATCGATACGTTTGCAAACCGGGTCGCTGCAGAACGGTGAATTCGGTGGTGTCGCTTTCCGAATCATACTGACCTTGGGCGACCAGGGATGTCGTTGTGTTGCGAGGTTGCGAATTTTCGGATGCGACCGCCAAAGGTGACACGCTATTGTCAACCGTCAGTTCGACATCTCCTGCGATCTTGATCCTGGTTTGGCCTGTGGCGGCTGTCGGTACAGCGAGTGCCAGCTGACGTTCCACTCCGGCTGTCTCCACAGCGCTGACCGCCGAAAACCGAAACGTGTGTTGGCCCACACCCTGCAGGATCAATTGCAGCTGGTTTGCATCATCTAGATAAAGTGATGCAGGTTGGTGGTTCACTTCGGCTGTTTGGATGTGTATTGACTGACAAGGAAGTGTCACCACGTGCACTCCGGGGCGCCCCACGTCAAACACGACTTCGCCAGAAACGGCAGCCAATCGTCCTTGGACTGTGATTTCGTATTGACTGGACTGCCACGCCAGTACGTACGGCGCAATTTCTGCTTCCGACTTGTTAGCTTGTTCCGCCAAACGTTGATATTCGTCCGGCGTCAAGAACACATGTTGCGAATGAGCCTGCAGAATGGACTTCAAATCTTGCACCGGCACGAAGATCTCTCGTCGAGCGGTTTGGCCATGCAAGACCGCAGTCAGCATGAACCAACAGGTCAGG
>JAGQOZ010000230.1 GCA_020426955.1 Planctomycetales bacterium | reverse complement strand
GAGCGGTAGATCAACCGCAGCAGCCCAGGGTGCGCGACGGCGATATGTTTGGCCACGGGCTGCAGAGCTTCGAACACGAAGCCGTACGCGGTACTCGCTTCGTAGCAGACCTGGCACGCTGCCGGCAGCGTCTTGAGCAATTCGACGACATCGCCGATGCAGCTTGCGGTATGTCGCTTGAAAACCTTTCCGTTGTCGTCGAGAATGCATACGGTGGTGTACTTCAGGTGAACGTCTAAACCTACGTGAAACATGGGAGCCTCCGGAAATTGTGGAAACGGGATATACACGTTTCAGTTTACGATTGACGGAGGTTTCCTTCATAGTTTCGAGGGACTGCAGAAGCACTCAATTTTCCCTCAGTTACGTTTCGCACCTATGAAGATTGTGAGCGCATCGGTCGCATCGGCCAATGGCTTCGCCTTAGCTGTTTTCACAAAATCATTACGGCCACTTCGGACTTCGTTTTTCCAGGAAGGCGGTAATGCCTTCTTGGGCGGCTTCGGTAGTGCGAGCGGTTGCCATGCTGGCGGCCGCGGACGCCATGAACTTAGTCAGGTCTTCGCCAACGCTTTCGTACAACATGCGTTTGGTGATCAAGATCGATTCGGCGGCCGATTCAGCAACTTCAGCAGCGATTGCTTGTGCTTTGGCCCACAGTAAATCGGTTTCCACCAATTCATGGACCAAGCCGATTTCGAACGCTCGCCGCGCATCAATCGTTTGGCTTCTTAGTAACCAGTTTGCTGCCAATCCGCCTCCGATTCGAAACGCCAGCAAGGGAGTTACCAGTCCACTGACCAGGCCCCGTTTGGGTTCGGGCGTAGAAAACTGTGCGGTAGGAGCGGCGATAACGATGTCGGCTGCCGCTACCAACCCTAAACCGGTCCCCGCGGCCATGCCGTTAACAGCGGCGATGATCGGCTTGGGGAACTGAATCATCGTTTCGTACAGCGTCTTCAAACGCTCGACATCGTCAAACCAGACAGCGAACCCTTGGTCGTCATTTTGCGCCGCTTCTTGCAATTCTTGCAGGTCGGTTCCGGAACAAAACGCATCGCCCGCTCCGGTCAGAATCACCGCGCGAACTCGCTTCTCTAAATGCAAATCCTGAAACGCTTGTGTCAGCTGGTCCATCAGCGAACGTGACATGGCATTTCGTTTGGATTTGAAATTCAACACAATCGTTCCGCTTGGCGCGTCCACTCGGACATCCACCTTGGCCGCATCCGGCGAATGTCCGTTTCCTGATGCTTCCCCAAAAATCACTGCCCGCCACCCTTATTCTGTTGGTTTCCGGTGATTCGCTTGCTCAAACTGAGACGCCGTCCCGTGGTCAGGAGGCAACACGTTGACAATTGAACATCTGTGTTGCGTCAATACAACAACCCCGCTCGTTCGTTTATTTAGGCAAATTGCCGTAAGTTGTTTTCTGGCAGCTACTTGCGGTCGAACTTGCGGGTTTCATTCGGGTTTGGCATCGATACTGCGAAACCATCTCAACACTCTCTCACGGATTGGGACCAGCCCCATCAACATTGCTTCGTCGAGGAACCGCAACGTGCCGAACACCCATCAACTGAGTTCTCGCATTTCCTCCAAGAAACGCTCCTCAACTCCTGCCCAAGGAGCCATCGCCACTATGAAAAAGAAGGTACGTCGGAAAAAGTCCACTCGCCAGGACGACACATTTTCGGAAGAATCGGAACTATCCAGTGCTGATTCGGAATCGACCATTGCTACGGACGATCCGGTTCGCATGTACTTGATGCAGATGGGTGAAATTCCTTTGCTGGATCGGCAAGAAGAAATTGCGGCGGCCAAGAAAATAGAAAAGACTCGGATTCGTTTCCGCCAAAACATGTTGGCCACCGACTTCATGTTGCAGGCGGCTGTCACCGCGTTGGAAAAAGTTCGCGACGGTGAATTGCGTTTGGACCGCACGATTGAAGTGTCGGTAACCAATACGGCCGAGAAAAAGCGGATCTTGAAGCGAATTCCGCCGAATGTAAAAACACTGCGACGTATCCTGGTACAGAATCAGCAAGACTATCGAATTGCCGTTTCCAAGAAGAAGACGACTGACGAAAAGAAGGCTGCTTGGCGACGCTTGACGTGCCGTCGAAATCGAGCGGTTCGACTTGTCGAAGAATTGAACTTGCGAACGCAACGTTTGATGCCGTTGTTTGAGAAAGTTGCCGAGATCGCTCGTCGCATGCAACAACTCAAGCAACAAATTGAACTGCACGACGCGGAAAGCGGACAATCAGTTGAGGCACTTCGCGCGGAATTGCATTACTTCATGCGAATCACACTGGAATCGCCGGCTACGCTGATTCGTCGAGTTGAACGGACGGAAAGCTATCGACATGATTATGACGCTGCCAAACGCGAGCTTTCGGCAGGCAACTTGAGACTGGTGGTTTCAATTGCCAAAAAGTATCGTAACCGAGGACTCACGTTCCTGGATCTGATTCAGGAAGGTAATACGGGCTTGATGCGGGCGGTCGACAAGTTTGAACACGCACGAGGCTACAAGTTTTCGACCTATGCCACGTGGTGGATTCGCCAAGCGATCACTCGAGCCATCGCGGATCAGAGCCGAACGATCCGAGTGCCGGTGCACATGATTGAAACGATGAGCCGAGTTCGACAGGTGACTCGAGATTTAGTCCAAGAACTAGGACGCGAACCAACGCCCGAAGAAGTTGCCGAACGAGCCAAATTATCGCTGGATGACGCTCGCTGCATCATCAAGATGGCTCGTCAGCCACTGTCCTTAGACCAACCCGTGGGCGACCATGACGACAGCTACTTTGGCGAATTCCTGGAAGACTACCGCGACGACGATCCGTTGTACGACACCAATCAAGAAGCCCTGAAACAACAGATCGAAGGGGCCTTGCAGATTTTGAATCACCGTGAACGAGAAATCTTGCGACTGCGATACGGCTTGACCGACGGCTACACGTACACGTTGGAAGAAGTGGGACAGATCTTTTCCGTGACTCGTGAACGAGTTCGCCAGATTGAATCTAAAGCGGTCAAAAAATTGCAGCAACCGTATCGTTGCCGAGGCCTTATGGGATTCCTAGAAGGCGTGGATATTCCACCTTCGATACAGAATAACATCCAATAACGTCACGCAAACCCTGCCAGACGTTGACAATACAACGCAGCTCCTCCTCCACTATCCCGTTCAAAAAGCCTGGCTCGTCGTCAGGCTTTTTTCATGCGCATCGTTTCCCCGCAACGTGGCAGCTATCTGTAGTTTAGTGATTAGGAAACAAACGTTGCCGGATTTCGTCCGGCATTTCAAAACCGGCAACTGACAGCGCGGCAGCATAATCTTCTGGGCGATTACAGTTGCGCAAGGAATCTAACTCGGCGTCCACCGACCGCAACTCCGCAACCGGAATCAGCTTGGCATCGGATTGTTCTATCAATGCCTTCGGTCGACGTTGACCTTCCGCCAGCATGCATTCGATTCGATGATGCAATTTGGTTCGATACACGGCCGAAATCGGATGCAGGAATTGTTCGTCCACCGGAACCGCCACTTCGTGCGAATCAAGTAGCTCCAGCAACTGGATTACAAACGCGGGCTGCAGAAGCGGAACGTCACAACTGGTGACAAAGGCAATTTCGAAGCCCAACTTGGCGGCCGTTTCTAAACCAACGCGAATCCCCTCCATTGGCCCGAGATCAATGTCGCGATCCTGCGTTGCCACCACTCCGGGCAGCGCCGTTGGTAGCGAATTTGCGGCATTGACCACGATTTGTTGATCGACAACCGGCCTCAGAATTCGCAAGATACGACGTAAAATTGTTTCAGGGCCGAAGGGCAGGTCCGCCTTGGGCAGCCCCATGCGGCGGCTCATTCCACCAGCCAAAATGATCGCAGCATTTGGCAACGAATTGGCCTTTCGCAAAACTTGGATAAACGAAAAAATTCGCAACGTGTGCGAAACCTACGGCAGTCCCGTCGGTTAAAGATAACAGTTCAGCCAATTCGCTGCTGAACAATCCTGGGCCGGAAATTGAATCTACTAAGAATGAGGAGTATCTCGATGAAAGTCATCCGTGGTTTAGCTGTTGGTGTTGTGGCTTTGTGCTTAACAAGCGATGTCGTATTGGCACAACCGCCAGAAGGTCGAGGTCCTCGTGGTGAACAAGGAGAACGAGGCGAAGGTGGACGCGGCGAAGGTGGACGCCGAGGCGGCTTTGGACGTGGCTTCGGTGGACCGGGCGGCGCTGGCGGGCCGGGCCGGATGATGGCCATGTTCCCGATCATGCAAGCGTTGGACAAAGATGAAGATGGCACACTGTCCAGCGAAGAAATTGAAAATGCCGTTGCCGCATTGAAATCGTTGGACAAGAACGAAGATGGCAAGCTGACCATGGAAGAATTGATGCCGATGCGCGGCGAAGGTGGTTTTGGCGGACCAGGAGGCCCCGGTGGTTTCGGTGGCCCTGTCGGACCCGGTGGTGGTCCGGAAGCCATGGTCGCTCGGCTGATGGAAAACGATGCCAACGGTGATGGCAAACTATCTCAAGAGGAACTGCCAGAACGCATGGCCGCTCGGATGATGGAACGAGCGGACGAAGATGGTGACGGCTTCCTTACCAAAGAAGAAATTGAAAAGAGTATTCCTGCCGGACGTGGTGGATTCGGTGGTCGAGGAGCCGGACGAGCGGAAGGTGAAGATGCGCCAGAAGGACGCCGACGACCTCGTCGACCGGAATAGTATCTTCTCAGAAGAATTTGAACGGAAGCAACAAGTGTTGCCTTTTCCGAACCGAGGGCAGGTTGGAAACAGCCTGCCCTCATTTTGTTTGCGTCGGTTGCACTAGTGCTGGTCGCGGACTCCATTCGATATTGGGGCCTACGATTTATTCGAAGGACCGAGCTAACAAATCGGGCACAATAGGCCGAGTTGGTGTGGCGGAGTTCGAATCGGCCAAAATCTGGTGATGAAACGCGTGAAACGCCTGAACCACTTGCGGGCAGCGGTCTGCCACATCGTTCGCGTCCCAACGATCGTCGGGTTTCACAAACAAGCTGACGTCGCCGCCGGCTCGCTGCAGCATCAACCAGTATTCAGTCCGAATCGCGGTAGCGGCAGATGCTGTTGTCATGGCCCAGTTTTCAGTCGCGGGCCGAAGCAGCCACTTTTTTATGACCTGGTCCATCGCATGGGCTTCGCACCACGGTGTCAAGAATTCGTCCAGCGCCGCAGGATGCCAAAACCCAGGTGCGCGCTGACCTCGCAGCGGATGATCCGCCAGCCGCAACAGCAATGGGACGTGACTCAGGTTAGTCAGCGGCACGGCGGAATCAAACCCAATCACGCCATGTTCGCCCAACGGGAATCCTCGATTTCCCATCACCAGCAACGTCACGTCATTTGGCAAAGTATCCAAGAACGCTTCCAAGCAATAGTCCAGTACGGTGATTTGTCCGGCATACGCACAGGCGTACGCATGCTGTTCGTCGGGATCGAGATCTGCAAATTTGATCGACGGCGGAACGACGCAATCCGGAGGTATGGCGTCTCCTTCATCGGACCACTGTTGGCGAAATTCGAGCGGAGCATCCCAACACGTTGTCAAGAGATCGCACTGTGCCCACAAAAAGTAGTTGCCCGATCGTTCTTCGATGGATTCCAACAACCGAGCAAAATACGCGGCGAATCGACTCGATTCAATCGAATCAGCCAAACGCATTTCATCGGGATAGTCCACCTGACGCGTCACGTCCACACCGGTCGGAACGTGATCCTGAAAATTCAACGCATCGGATACCAAGACCGTTTCCAATTCGGCGGCTACGCGTTGCCATAGATTGGGTGACGAACCATCTTTATCGTTCGACCAACACGCGTTTTGAAACGAACTCACATCAGCAGAATGGGCAAACGCGTTTTCGAATAAGACCGATTGACTCGCCAGCCGGTTCCACGCTGGCGTTTCAATCCAAGTATTGCCATAGGGCCCCAAAAAGCCCGCACCCAAACCATCCAAAGAAAGTACAATCGTTTTCTGATTCATGGATTTTGCAGACTTCTGTAAACCGCCAACGTCAAGGGGCCGGCAGTGCCGTGCTGGCCGGAGAAAGGTAATACAGCGCGGAGATCGCCAGAATAGCCAGCACCACAACCATACCCGCTCCTGGATCCAACAACACATTCCGTTTTCTGGGGCGGTAGACCATGGATAAGATGGCAATTGCGGTGATGACCATGACAATGCAGCCGGTGATGGCGTGTGACAATTCCGCGTCACCCAGCAACGTTCCTTTGCGGTAGACACAATCCACAGGGAAAAGGATCGCCATATTAAAATTGTTGCTGCCCAACACATTGCCGATGGCCAGATCAAACGAACCCATGCGAACCGCCGCCGCCGTGGTGACCAATTCGGGTAATGACGTAGTGAGCGCTACAAACGTGCTGCCCACAAACGTCCCGCCAAGTCCGGTGACTTCTGCCAATTTTTCCGAAGTCGGCGCTAACGCGCTGGCGGCAAAGAAAATAATAGCAGTGGTCACCAAATAACCAATCAACGCTCGACGCAATGTCATCCCGTCGGCCGAGGCTTCTTCTTCTTCTTCCTTTTCGCTCATATACACCATGCGCAGGCTCAGAACGTATAGGACAAAAATGACAAACGGCCCCAATCCAAAACCGTTCCAGACAAATTTCAAATTCTGTTGTGAAAGCACTAAGAATAGAATCACCACGCCGGTCAGCAGCAAACTGGTGGACGCCGATAAAATATGTTTGGAACTGGCCGCAGAAAAAATACGGTCCGGATAACGATGTGAAAAATCCATCACGCCCAAAATCAACAGATTGAACAGAGAACTGCCTACTAGCGCGCCGACAGCAAAGTCCGGAGCTTCAGACAACGCAAAGCTGCAATCAACGGCCAATTCGGGCAAACTGGTTGCCGCCGCCAATAGCACTAGTCCCGCCAGCGTTCGCCCTAAACCCGTGATGTCTGCGATAGCATCGGCATATTTGGCCAGCATAATGCCAAAGATCACAATCACGGCGGCCAGTCCAATAAATTGAAGCACCAGCAACAACATGGGCGCTGCTTCCTCTCTGTTGTGAACCAAATTTCGTCATTCCATCGACGTTTGATCGAATTGACACGAATGTGGTCTCAAGCAGTTGTTTACGGCAAACACAAGTGGCAGAGTAGAAAAGAAAGGCGAATCAATGTCAACTTCGACCAAGCGCCTTTCCCGGATATTCAACCGAATTGACCTACTGTTGCTTGTCACAACAGACAATGGTCCAATAAACGATTCGCCAGATTGGCAATAAAAAACGTGAAACTTGTTCGCAATCACTTCTTTTTGGGAGACTTCTACATGTCCGAAAAGCCAGCGTCGATCCATCGACGGTCTTTCCTGGAAACCACCAGTGCGGTTGGCGCTGCAGCCGCTGTCACCACCTGGACCGCTAAGAGCTATTCACAAGTGGTTGGCGCCAACGAACGAATCAACATTGGCTTCATCGGCGCCGGCGGCATGGCGGGCAACCATATGAGCGCCTACAACTCGCTGAAAGAAGCGAACAATCTGAACGCCGTTGCCGTGGCCGACTGCTGGAAGACTCGCGCCGAAGCGGGCAAGACCAACGTCCAAGCCGATTCCGCCTTCACCGATTATCGAAAAGTGCTGGACATCAAAGAGATTGACTACGTCACCATCGCCACGCCTGAACACTGGCACAGCACCATGACCATCGACGCCCTGGACGCCGGCAAAGCGGTCTATTGTGAAAAGCCGATGACGCACACCATTGATGAAGCCTTGCTGGTTATGGCCAAGCAAAAGGAAACGGGCTTGCCTGTACAAGTAGGCGTACAAGCGATGTCGGATGATAGCTACCGTTCCGCCGCCGTGGCCATCAAGGAAGGTGTCATTGGCCAAGTGGTTCAAGCACAGATTGAATATGTTCGCCGCTATGGTGAACAGGGACCGTGGCGAGTTCCCGACTTGAAAGACAATGACCCCAAACCAGCCGACCTGAACTGGAACGACTGGCTTGGTCACGCTCCCAAAATTCCTTGGAATCCACATCATTATTACGAATGGCGAAACTATTCAATGTATTCAGGCGGTATCGCCACCGACCTGTTTATTCATCGAATTACTCGCATTATGAAAGCTTGCAACTTGCTGTACCCGCGACGCGTGGTCGGCATGGGCGGTATCTGGCAATGGCGAGATGACCGAGATTTACCGGACAACTTTGAAATGATCTGCGAGTATCCTCGAGGCATGACGGTGTATGTTTTGGGAACGATGAGCAATCGAGTGGGGATTGATCATTTGATTCGCGGTTACCGCGGCACGTTGTACTTTACCGGCAGCGGTTGGATTGCCAAAGACAAAGATGACAAGGTCTTGGCCGAGCACAAAAAGACGGGTGGCGAAGATGTCAATCTGCACCACACCAACTTCCATAACCATTTGCGCAACGGCGAAGAACTGAATTGCCCAGTGGAATTGGGCATGGCCGGTGTCGCCGCGGTGTGCATGGCTAACGAATCGTGGCGATCTGGCCAAATGATTGGTTGGGACAAGACGAAACAAAAAATGGTGCCCGCCAATACTCTGGAAACCAACCACTACCCCGAAGAAAACGTCTAAAGCATCAAGACGTTTTTAATTCGCAACGCAACAAACGCGTTCGCGTTCAAAACGCAAGAAGCCGGTTCGAGTCTTCTGCAATTGTGGACCCGCCCGGCTTTTCTTATGCACTTCGCCCGCCAACCCCGTATTCTTCCCGGCTTCGTAACAAAACCGTCTACCGGCGCCGTAAACGCGAAACCAAACACAGCCCAATCAGCAACAGCAACTCGCTATTTGCTTCCGGCACAGCGTTCACAACCGGACGAAGGCCCAGTTCATAGCCGCCATCTTGGAACGCTACGACCAAATCGCCGCTATCAAATTCACCGTCGCCGTTCCAGTC
>JAGQOZ010000022.1 GCA_020426955.1 Planctomycetales bacterium | reverse complement strand
CGGAGAAGTGGTCAAGGTGTATCCCTGGGTGCCCATCGCCAATCAGCCTGCCTTTGACGCACAACTGCAGCGAATCCAAAAACTACTTCAATTGTTGCCGGCCGCCGATTTTATTTTTTTGAACGATTTGCAAGCGGCGCCGTCCGCATGCGGTTGCGGCAATGATTTGTGCCGTTGGACCACGGACTACGGTCCGATCAAGGCCGGTACGCCTGTCGGCACCGATGCGGCAGCCAAGTTCTGCGATGCGATTCAAGCCGACCACAAGACGACCAAAGTCATTCCGGTATGGACCACCGAATGTGAAAAAGTGGATGGCGAGCCAGACGGTCATTGCGCCGGGGTCGGATGTTTTGACGGTATTTGCTGGCAAGCCTATACGGAACAACTGATGCCCGTCACCGACCGCCATTCGATCATCGGCGTCCAGATTTTGCCGAAGGAATTTGATCGAGCGACTCCGCAATTTGATCACGGTGTCACTTGGGTTCGCAGTGCTCTTGGTTCGTTCCAAACCATGCCTCCCATACGGTCAGGCCGAGCGATCGCGGCCAACCGTCTATTGCCCATCTTGCAAGGCTGGGACACTTCGCCCGAACAACTACAACGCCAAATCACCGAATGCGAACGAATGGGCACATCGGGATACATCATCGCGAAAGCGCGAATTGATCAATCATGGACGCCCCAGGTGGTTACGGTATCGCGCCAATAGAAAAATTTCCTTTCGGTCACTGGTCCAGCCATCAACGAAACCGTCATTATAGGGTTTGCTCTCTCTGGCACTTCTGACTAGACTACAAGCAACCTAATTGAGTCGGCTAACGAGAAACATCACAGGGGAATTCGCATGAAAAACTTACGCCCGGAACAAGAACGCGGTGTTGCGTTTTTCGCTTTCATTTTCCTGTTGGGCCTGCTCTGGCTTGGCACGTCAACCAACATTCGAGCGCAGATTGTTTATGAAGACGGTGGCTCGCATTCGTTGACATTAAGTTCAGACGACGACAATCTTGAGTTGACAGTCTTGAACGGAAGCCACGTCGCTTTGTTCGGATACGCGCCAAATCTGAATGTCGAGGTCGACAGTTCGACGTTGACCGATCAACGCGAGAAACTGGATGGCAATTTCACGCTGCGTGCTGGTGCAAAGTACAACGCTTCCGCTGGAGACATCGACGAATCTCTCGCTTTTACCTTGGACGATAGCGTTGTTGAATTTGGTGGCGGCACTTTCGGGATTTCTGGGGTGTTTAACGTCAACAGCTCGTCACTTTCGAGCGTCAACTATGTTGGTAGCACCATCGGCGTCTCGCGTGGCAGCCTTGACTATGGCGGTCAGACACAATTGAACATGAGCGAAGGTGTCCTGATCACCGACGGGCCGTTCACCGCAAGGGACGACGTCGTCGGGCGGGTTGTCGATTCCACGCTTCCAAGTCTCATCCTAGCAGGCCAATCCGATTTTCGCGTGACCAACTCGACCGTCAATGAAGCGAATCTGGACGACAATTGGCGGGATGGTTTTCTGGTTGGGTCTGGTGAGTCACAAGTGGAATTTGACAATGTGATGTTCAAGAATGCCAATGCGGAGTCGGGTCCCCATTTTTCCAATGTGAACGCCTCGCAAATGCAACTTCGCAATAGCGAATTGACGGCGTCTTGGGGTGTCGGCGGTGCGATCGCTATTTCGGCAGTTGACACCTCCAAGGTGCTCGTCGAATCGACCGCTATGTCAATAACAAACGTAGAGGACAGCGGCGGCAGAGGCACAACGCTTTTCTCTGCAAACGGTGCCGCAGAGATCCAAGTTCGCGGCGGCAGCTCGGAATTAAGCCTCGTCAGCGGCAGTGGTGAGTCCTTGGCAATTGCTAAGGCTGGTGGCGAATCTCACATTGTGCTCGATGGCGGCAGCTACACGCTGTCCGCGTACGGCGACGATAATTCGACACACGTCGCTCGAGCTACGGATGATGCGACCATCGAGCTGCTTGCCGGTAATTTCAACGTCACGAACCTCAAATTCGACGGGTCGGATGACGTGTCGATGCATTTGGATGCGGACGAGCGCGGCACCATCATCGTGCATGGTTCGAACTTCAACTATCCAATTGGCGAAGTAGACGACTTGACGGGAGCGATCGAAGGTATGCTCGTCGATGGCAACGCTTTCCACTGGAATTTCGTTCGTACATCTGATGCCCGAATTCTGCTGGTACCCGAGCCGAACGGGCTGGTGATCGGTGTCTTGCTATTCCCTTACCTTTATCGGCACCTTCGCCGAACCAAAATGCACTCGGCGTTGTGGTAGAACAAAGACTCCCACAGCGCCAAGGCTTAGAAAATCCTGGCCACGACAGATTTCCAAGAGATCACCACGGAGGACACGAAAAGCGCGAAGCTGTTTGCAAATTAGATTACAGAAAGCTGGTGGAATCCATGGATCTCCTTCGTGCTCTTCGTGTCCCTCGTGGTTATTGGATCGGTCTTGCCGCCGGTCGGAAAACGCAAATCACCAAACACCGATCGATTGCATCAGCGTCGTTCTTGGCACGGTAGGCTTCCATATCACGGCTAGCAGACCACAACATGAAGACTCCTAAACCGAGTGATACCAGCCACTTCGGCCGAGTGATAGCGGGTGACCATACGGCAAGTCGCAATAAATCTCCAAGAAAAAACAATTCTGATCTTTTTTCTTGCCAGTCGTTTTCGTAAGCTTCGCCCGCTTGAAGGATTCAAGTCCGCTTGAGAGGGATATTGAGCGATGCTTGGCGAGGCGAATGACGCGATTCTGTCAGACAAATATTCGTCGTTGCCGAGCCTCAGTTCGTTGGCCGCAATTTCGCAGGAAGACAAATGGCTGCTCCGCGAGTTCTATTCATGATTGCAGAAGACTGGTACTTCTGGTCGCATCGCAGCAATTTGGCCAAGTCACTTCGCGACAGTGGTTTTGACGTCAGCGTCGCAACTCGTTCCGGTCACTACAAAGATCAATTTGCCGACGAAGGCTTTCATTTCGAACCGATTCAAATGAATCGCGCGGGCAAGAATCCGCTGAACGAACTCCAAACTATCTGGCAACTCTGCCAAGTCATGCGGCGATATCAGCCCGACATTGTGCATCTGGTGGGACTCAAACCCATTTTGTACGGCGGCTTGGCGGCTAGAATTAACCGAGTGCCAGGTACGGTGTGTGCCGTGGCCGGAATGGGCTGGCTGTTTTTGCCAGGCGGACCGTTGAAGAAATTGGTTCGATCGGCCGTCCAATGGTTTTATCGCACGATGTTTCGAGGTCGGCGTGACGTTCAAATCTTGGTCCAAAACGACGACGACAAAGAATTTCTGTGTTCGCAACGGATGGCATCGGATGATCAACTGACCGTGATTAACGGTTCCGGAGTCGATACGGCCAAGTTCCCGTTCAGTATCGAACCTGATGGCACGCCAGTCGTGACAACACATTGTCGTATGTTATGGGACAAAGGCATTGGCGAATTAGTTGAAGCCGCCAGAATCATCAAACGCAACGGACATTCGTGCCGCTTCTTGTTGGTGGGCGCACCGGATCCAGCGAATCCGGCCGCCATTTCCCAGAAACAACTGCAAGCGTGGCATGACGAAGGGGTCATTGAATGGCTAGGACAACGCACTGACATTGCGGAACTGCTAAAGAACAGTCACATCGCTTGCTTGCCCAGTTACCGCGAAGGTTTGCCGCTGTCGCTGATCGAAGCGGCGTCGGTTGGTCGCCCGATTGTGGCTACCGACGTGCCGGGTTGCCGAGAAATGGTGGTGGAAGGGCAGAACGGTCATTTGGTTCCAGCACGCAATTCGCAGGCATTGGCCGCTGCTATCGAAAAGTTACTGTCCGATCGCTGGCAGCGAATTCGCATGGGGCGTCACAGTCGCCAAATTGTGGAACAGCGGATGACCAAAGAGATTGTCAATTCTAAGACAATGGAACTGTACCAACGCTTGTTGGGTGCCGATTGGGAAACGGCCACGTTCGCAAGGAAGTCAGCCACAAGCAAAGCGGCTTAGCGCCAGTGTTGCAAAGCGGTTCGTCACAGAATCCGATTGCGAACCGCCCTTGTCACCGCATAGAATGAGTCCCGTTGCAGCGGACGAGTTGATCCTGTTGCAGATTCTTGGCGAAATATCTCATTCGAACCCCAAGCGGCCAACCATGACCCGATTCTTACGCAGACGCAAATGGCTCCCTTCGCAATTCAGACGGAAATTGGTTCGACAAAGCCACGTCGAATCCCTGGAAGCTCGCCAACTGCTGACCACCAATATTGAACTATTGCCGGTCCAAGACATCACGCTGACTTCAGCCACGGTCGGAGTGAACGTGATTGAATTCGATTCGTTTCCGCCCAGCGTTTCGTTGTACTTGGGTGACGAAGACGGTGGTGAAGTGGCCGGGAACTGGGATAAGACCATTGCGTTTGGTTCGTTACAAGTGGGCGAACACTCGCAAACAGTCGACGACTTAGAAATTGGTCAACAATACTTTCTGAAAGCGTTTGGCTTTAGCCTCACCGGAAATTCAGTTTGGACAGAAACCATCAGCTTCAGCACGCTGCCGCCTGATTTGGCCACCCTGGAATGGGACCCGGTTCAGTTTGTCAGCGCCACGTCCGTGGATCTTGCTGGCCGAGTCACCGATACCGGCGGAGATATCCCCGAAGTGATTGCGTATTTTGGTCAGACCGATGGACAAGATGATCTGAACGCTTGGCAGCAGCAAGTGGTACTGGGCGAATTCGATGGTGACTTTTCGGTTCGCATCAATCCGTTCTTGCCGAACTCGTCGTATTTTGTTCGCCTGGGAGCGAAAAATGCTGGCGGTGTCTCCTGGGCCGGTCCTTCGGTTGCGATCCAGACCGCCGTTGCGCCTCCGCTGCAAATCAGCGAAGTCATGGCGGCCAATACGGATACGTTGCTCACGCGAATTCGCCCCAACACGGAAGACAATTTTCGACCTCGTACCGACACCGCCTTCGATTGGATTGAACTGAGCAACAATTCGGCCAGTGACATTAACTTGTCAGGCTACTATCTTTCTGACAATCCAGTAAACAACACCAAATGGGCGTTCCCTGCTGGCACCACCATCGCCGCTCATAGCCAGCTGATTGTGTACGCATCGGGTTGGAATTTCCTGGATCCGGCGCATGACGAAAACGGTTACCTGCACACCAATTTTGAACTCAGCCGCAACGGCGAACGCGTCACTCTGTCCACTCCCGATGGCGTGGCCGTTGATACATTGTGGTTTGACAGCGTGCAAGAATCCGATGTGTCGTTTGGTCGCTTTGGCACTCACATAGGCAAGATGCTGACTGCCACTCCGGGCGCAGCCAACGATCCGGTGCCAGTTCAGTTAAACGACGTACAACATGCTGTGAACAGCGTAACGCAAGAGATTTTGGTGACAGCCACCCAGCAATCGCTGTCAACGGCCCTGACCGAAATGGTTTTGCATTATCGCACCATGTTTGGTGACCAGAATCGCGTCACCATGCGAGATGACGGGTTGCAAGGAGACGTCACGGCGGGAGACGGGATCTATTCGGCCTTGATTCCCGCCAATTCTGCCGCCGCGGGCGAAATCATTCGTTACTACGTTTCCGCGTCCGACACGTCTGGCCTAGAAACTCGGTTTCCTCGCTTCGTCAATCCTGACGGTTCGCCCGAATACCAAGGCTTGATGGTTCCGGATCCCAGTATCGAATCGAACCTGCCAGTGCTGCATCGCTTTGTGGAAGTTCCATCGCAAGCGGAACGCGACCGGGGAACTCGAGGCGTAGTGGTCTACAAGGACGAATTGTATGACAACGTGTTCATTCGCATTCGCGGCGGGACCGCTCGCAGCTGGCCCAAAAAAGCCTACAAAATTGAATTCAACGACGGACATCACTTGGCCCTGTTCGACGATCAACCTCGAGTAGACGAAATCAACGTCAACACCACATACACGGACAAGTCTTATGTACGAGCGGTCCTGCATGCCGAATTCCAGAACGACGTTGGTACGCCAGCGCCGTTTTCTCAGCTGATTAGAATGCAGCAAAATGCAGAATTCTTTAGTGTGGCCATTATGGTCGAACAACCGGATCGAGACTTCCTACGCCGGTTTGAATTAGACGACGAAGGTTCGTTCTACAAAGCCGGACCGGGATCGACTTACGAACGGTCCACCAGCAGTTTCGAAAAGAAGACTCGGGACTATGAAGACAAATCGGACGTCCAAGACTTGATCACCGGCCTGCATTTGCCAGACGACGAAAAAGAACGTTTCCTGTTCGATAACGTCAACTTGGCGGCGCAAATCAACTTCATGGCCACCAACATCATCACGCAAAATATTGATGCTTCGGACAAGAACCACTATCTGTATCGAGACACCAATGGCACGGGCGAATGGTTCATGCTGCCGTGGGATTTGGACTTGTCATTCGGGCCAGACGCGTTGAACACGGATGCGGTCTTCGCGGATCAGAATACTCGCGGAGCAACTTACCCAACGGCCACGCATCCGTATTTGGGTTCGCGCCGATTCCCGTTGCATGTGGGCAAGTACAACGATCTGCTGGACGCCATGATTACCAATCCCAGGACCAATGAAATGCTATTGCGCCGAGTGCGTTCATTGGCGGACGAATATTTGGCAACGGGCTATTTTGAAAACCGCATGGACGAACTTTTGCAAGCGGTGGGCGCAGATTATCAATTGGACCAAGATCGCTGGCGCAACAGCGCTCATTTCTCTGGCCAACGCTTGACCATGGCCGAACAAATCCAGCGAATCAAGGACGACTACTTGGCTCCTCGTTTGACATTCCTGACCGAATATCACGCCGCGCCCAATGGCGTGGGGGTCCCGGCGTCCCAGGCCACTGACGTATCTATTCAGTTTGGCAGTGAGTTGGAATTTAATGCCGCTAGTGAAACAAGCAACACGGAATATTTCACATTGGTCAACACCAACGACGTAGCGGTGGATCTTTCGGGCTGGCAGATTCGCGGCGCCACCCATTTCACCGTAGCGCCAGGTACGGTTATTTTACCGGGCGAAACACATTATTTTGCTCAAGACGTGGCGGCATTTCGCCAGCGAACAACCGGCCCCAGCGGCAACCAAGGCCTGTTTGTTCAAGAATACACCAACGAACTGTCCGACGTCGGTGGCCAGTTGACTCTGCTAGATGCGACGGGGCGTACCGTAGCGGAAACGAATTTTGGTCAGACGGTAGCGGTGGCCGACGCTGCGAATTTGCGGATCAGCGAAATTCATTATCATCCTGGTGACGCAGATGTGTCCTTCGGCGACGCAGACGTGGTCAGTTCGGAATTCGAATTCATCGAAGTGCAAAACATCAGTTCGCAACCAATTGAACTGGCAGGCATGCGATTCGTATCGCTGGAGATCGACGGTGACACTCAGGGCGTGGAATTTCAATTCGATTCGCAACTGTTAGCTCCGGGCGAACACTTGGTAGTTGCGTCTAACCGCATGGCGTTTGAAAGTCGTTACGGAGTGAATGTGCCGTTTGCTTCGGGTTCGGCAGGTGCGGACGAACCAAGCGGTCAGTATGACCGAGGCCTGAGCAATGGCGGCGAAACGATCACGCTGTTGGACGCGGCCGGCCAGATTATCGAACAAGTCACGTACGACGATACCGACGGTTGGGCTGTTCGAGCGGACGGGTTGGGAAGTTCGCTAGAACGAATTCCAGGCACCTTGGCCAATTCGCCCACGTCATGGCGTCCGAGCGTTCTGGTGCATGGTTCGCCAGGCAGCGCTGGAAGCTATACGGTGCCGTCGGTTCGTATTAACGAATTAGTCACGGCGACTTTGCTACCTGAGCTGGACCAGATTGAGTTCTTCAATTTTGGTGATCAAACGGTGGATATAAGTGGCTGGTTCCTAACCGAAAATACAACTCTAACGCGACATGTAATCCCGGACGGCAACAGCGTAAACGCTGGTACGTTTATCCATTGGGACGAAAATGCAATCGGCTTTGCACTTAGTAGCGAGGGAGAACATGTCTACCTTATCGAATCTTTGAATGGACGTCCGTACGCCTTTGTAGATGCCGTGGACTATCCACAATTAGAAAACAACACTTCGTACGCTCGCGTTCCCGATGGTACAGGCGATTTCCAAATTACCAACCGGCCGACCATTGGCAGTGCGAACTTACCTGCGGGAGATCTGATCGGCGACTTCGACCAAAACGGTCAGATTACGCCGGAAGACATCGATCTGTTGTGCGCCGCGGTTCGCAGTCAGAATCAAGACTCTGCGTTCGATGTGGACCATAACCAAACAGTTGATGCGGCCGACGTGGATCAATTGATTCACAACATTCTGGGAACACACTACGGCGACGTCAATTTGGATGGCCGTTTCGATTCCGGCGATCTTGTGCTGATTTTCCAAGCCGGCGAATACAACGACAACTTGGCCGGCAATTCTACCTGGGCCGATGGCGATTGGAATTGCGATGGCGAATTTGATTTTCAAGACTTAGTGCGAGCGTTCCAGGACGGCGGCTATCGAACCGATGTGAATCCGAATCGACCGAACGGCTAACGACGGTATGTTTGTAGTGGACGAGGTTACGAATCCGCAGCTCGAACAACACTCACATGAGGATTGTTTCGCAGGTAGAAACGCAAGGGGATGGCGGCCCATTCGGCAGCATAGTCGACGCCGATTCGAGCGGTCGACACGATCTTGTCATCCGGCAAGTTTCCGTGGTGTAGGCGTTCCACAAACAGGCGTTGGGAAGTCACGGCATCTTCGTGATTCCAACTTCGATCAATTGCCAAAGCCGCAGCCAACTTGCCGGGTCCCGAGCACAAATCGGTAGCATGTTTGGCTGCAGGTCGGTGTTGCTGCATGCGTTCCAGGCCTTCGGTTGGCTCGAGCGCTCGGATCAAGACCGCGTGCGGCTGATCTTTCTTCTGAACGGCAAAATTCAGCAGGCAGTGGATGCCATAATTCAAGAAGACATAAACCGTGCCACCGTCGCCATACATCGGTTCGGTCCGATTGGTCCGGCGGCCTCCAAAGGAATGCGCCGCTTTATCTTCTTCGCCCAAATAAGCTTCGGTCTCGACAATCAGTCCGGCCAACCGACGGCCGTTTTCGATTCGAACCAATCGCTGCCCCAGTAAAGCTCGTGCCACACGCACCGCATCTTGACGAAAAAACCGGCGATCCAGGCGAACAAGTTGTGCTGAACTGCGGCGCGAATTCATAGGTCCGTTTCGAATGGTGCACTCAGTGACCAACCATGACGATTACTGTCACATCACAACTCGGCCACGCATCAAGCCGACTTCTTAGGCCTTACGACATCCTTTGCCAGGCCGATTGCTTCTAGGAAGCGAATGACCCACCAAGCCATATCGATTTCCCACCAGCGATGGCCGTGTTGCGCGCTGCGTTGATCGGCGTGATGATTGTTGTGCCAGCCTTCGCCATGAGCCAATAGCGCGACCAGCCAATTGTTGCGGCTATTGTCCGAAGTTTCGTAGTTACGATAGCCCCACAGATGAGCAATCGAATTGACGGCCCACGTGCCGTTCAGCACAAACACGGTTCGCACGATCGCTCCCCACAAGAAAAGGCTGGTGCCAAACCACAGCCCATAGGTCACGTCCTGTTTCACCAGCCAACCATAAAGAAAGCCGCCAGCAAAATACAACAACGTGTGGCCTAAATAAATGAACAGCCACAACGAACCTCGTTCCAACCGCAAGTAAAACGGATCTCGCAAAAGGTCTCGTACATATCGTTCAAACGAACTGACCGTATGGTGTTCGCGATTGTGCACCACCAACCAACCGACATGGCCCCAGAGAAAATGCACCAGCGGCGAATGTGGATCCGGCTGATGATCCGAATCTCGATGATGCAAGCGGTGAATCGCCACCCACCGAGCCGGTGAATCTTGAAAGCTGCAAATCCCTAAGATAGCCAGTGTGTATTCCAGCCATTTCGGACAGGTAAAGCTATGATGCGTCAGCAAGCGATGATAACCGACACAGACCCCCAACATACCAAACGTCAAATGGCCCAGAATCGCCAAGACCAATCCGGTCCAGGAAAACAGTGAGGGCACGAAGGCAAACAACGCCAAACCGTGGATCGACACCAGCGGTATCAAATATCGCCAATAGATCTGAATCGGTTCGGCTGTCGAAGGTATCGTAAGACTTCCATCATGCGACGAAGCGGTCTGCAACGTCACGCCTTCCTCAACGGTTTCGATCTGAGGTGCGGTCGTCGTAGTTGCTTTGGTCATCCGTTTTAACCTTCGCTTAGTGCTAGCAGTCTTTCCAGAAGAGTCAGCCTGTCATTATCACGATCGGACAAGTTCAAACTAGCCCAGAATATCTACCGTGCGAATTTAGCTAGTCGCAGACATTTGTTGACTTGCCAAGACAACATCCAAACAAGACATTCCTGCGGCAAGACGATTCTTCACTTCATCCACTACAAAAAAGCTGGCGAGTGCGTTATGGACTATTCCAGATCAACACTTCCGACACGCCGCTGCGAGCGTCTCCTTGGTGCTGAAAAACAAAGCGAACTTTGCTGGCGGAAATTCTGTCAAAGCGAACTTCGTTCCATTGCCCGCCGGTTGGTGTCGCAGGGCGAAAGGTCGAATTGGCAACTTCGCTCCACTTGGATCCATCCCAGACTTCCACAGCATAGTTCGCCGGAGCCTGTACTCCACCTCGATCATCATAAATCGCTAACTCGGCGCTATCGAATTCCGTCGGCTGACCGAAATCAATTTCTAGCCAGTCGCTGGAAGACGTCGATTCGTAACTCGTCCAGCGGTTGTTGGGCGTAGGCAGAAAATTGGTAACACCGTCATTCGCAAAACGGACGTCGTCAAACCGAGAAGTATGGGACGCGGTTGCCTGGGGAAACTCCGCACCAGGACTGCGATAAGCTAAGTTTCCAACAGGTGGACCGGGTAGCGCCACGGGCAATCGAGCATCACCCCAAGCTTCGATTTCCGTTAAGCCAGAAGCGTATCCGGCAGCGTGATCCAGAATCATCCGTAGCTTCTGAATATCCTGCGGCGGAAAGGTGAGCGTGGCCGGTTGATGACCTACGGGCGTGACAAATGACGGTTCCCTGTCACTACCAGACAACGCCACCCAACCGTCGTCTTGCCAAACTTGGACGTGAATTCGCGACGGAGCTGACACGGTCGAACCAGCTTGACCCTCGTCATCCAAGACATGCAACTTCACGGTATGAATCTGGCGAATTTGCCCTAAGTCCAATTCAATCCAGTCACTTTCATTCGGCGAACCGACACTGGTCCAACGATTCGGCGGATGCAACACGTACCAATAGTTGCCGTCGTGCAGTTTACTGATAGGTGTAGCAGGATTCGAATACGATGCCGTTAGACGAGGATAATACGTGCCGTCATTGTTCACCGCAAAATTCACCCGTCGCAAATCTCTTGCGTGCGAACTCGAATCGGCCTTCGCTGTTGGCGGAAGGTTCACTGAGATTGGTTTAAGCTCGGCGGAAGAGGCTGCCTTCTGCCCGTCCACCAACACGTGTAGTCCCGGCCCCAACGGGTAACGTTCGCCCGATTTATCCCAGACAATGCTGATGCGATGGCCGTGATACGCAACGTCGTCCAAGGCGAAATAGTCCCAGTCAGACGGTGCCAGCGGAGCTACCTCCAACCTGTTGTCGACCGATGGCTTTAACCCGACAAGTCCGGTAATGACCAAATCGCAGTAGCCAGAATGAAAATAGTGTTCACTGTGATTGTAGGCATCGTGTCCTTCAAACGAACCAGTGTCCGGATGCAAGGCTTCCGCCAGATAGGGCTTGCCATCTTTACGATGTGAGCGAGCGTAAATGCTCAGCAGGCGAACATAATCATCCGCGTCAATTTCGGTCGTAGCGGAATCGTGTAGCAAACGCGCCATTGCTTTGAGTGTTTGCGTAGTTGCGTAGGGCCAAGATTGGCCACTCCACCAGCAGCATGTTTTTTGCAGCAGGAACATCGGGTCGTTGCGTTCCACTGTGGACGGCCCAAAATCCGCGTAGAATCCGTCGCGATCCATGAGTTTGTTCCACGCTGAATCATACGGCGAATTGGCAGCAATCATGCCGAATTGCCACGGCACGTAACCAATGAGTTCTCGTCCATGAGAATCACCTGCCAGCGGTCCCGATTCGTATGTGCGGCTGAGCGCCTTGATAGTGTGGCCATCTTTGTGTTCGTCATTCTTGAACGCAGGAAAGAAGAACTGACGCTTCTCGTCCCAAAGTCGCTGCAGCAGATTGGTTCGCAACTTATCGGCCTTGGCGGTAAAACGTTCGGCCACGTCCGTCTGCTGCGCCAGTCGCGCAATACGAGCAATCGCGGTTGCGTCAGCCCACATGTAGGCATTAAACGAAGGACGATAACTAGGAGCACCTCGTAGAATGTCTTGCGTCTGCCGACTATTGATATTGAACTCCATGCCATCATCATGGCCCGTTTGCCAAAACAGCCCCACTTCCGGAACGAAATGCCGTTGCTCCCAGCCTTCGTAGTTCTTAGTCAAATCGGGCAGTAAACGAATCAGAAAATCGTCGTTCGGATGGACTTGATGCACGGCCCATGCCGAATCGGCCAACCACGTAGAATAATTCCGAGGCTGCGCGCCGGGCGTGTGGAACCAATAGCGAGTGTAATCGTGAGGAATGTCGGGCGTTCGTAGCCAGCGAGCTTCGTACAGCTGATGACCCGCAGGGCAACTGATGGCGCCGTACGTTCCCGACCAAAACGGCCGGTCAATAAATTCGGTAAAGACATAGCCCGAATTCGGCGAACCGTATGTCAAATGTTTGGTCAACAACTCCCAGCGATAATAGTACGTGGTGGTAATGTCGGCGTCCGGACATTCGAAAAAAGGAATATTCTGCCGATACCACTCCCAGTCTCGGTTATCCCAAAACGACTGCGCATCCAATTGCGACTGCTTGTCCAACACCTGAGCATATCCTGCGGACATACCGGACCAAGCCAACATCCACGCAAACAAGAATCCGACATAACGGCTCAATTTAATTCTCCTTGAAACTCTTTCGTTTCTGTTTAGCTCTACTATCTTCGCAAACCAAAAGCCGCCGACAAGGTACGTGCTGGAGTAATGAAAATTTTGCGGCGTTTCCCGAGCGGAATGCTATTGTGCCAGATCTGCGGCCAGAATTATGTTGGTGCTGCTGAAACGCAACAGGGCTCAAGGACGAGCCGTTTTTTTGATTCACGCTGGGTGAATTCGTTTTTGAAAGTCAACGTGATGACGTTCAAGAAACGCCACCCAAGCGAATGAACTAACAAACTTCTATTCGTAGTTCAAGGATGAACCAAATGGCAATCTATATTTCAAAGTCATTGATGTTTTGCTTTCACTTGATTTTGCTTCCTTAGAGACAGTTCGCGGATTGCCATGAAGTTAGTTGGCTGACCCAATTTGCGTGTCGCCAGATTCGTGGTAACTGCCCTGTAAACGAATCATGGCTTCTCAGAATCCCACGGATTCGTTTCGGCCTGTTGCGGTCGAACGAATCGAAGATCGCTTGTTATTCGCCGCCGATTGCGCGCGAATCTTCACTGATTCCGACTACGAAGTGGTTGCTCAATCTCTGGCCGATGCCGATCCGCTGAACGGAATCTCCGTTCGCGAACAATACGGCTTTGACGGCTATGGGCAAACTGTCGTGGTGATTGACAGCGGTGTGGCCTACGATCACTACGCGCTAGGCGGAGGATTCGGCACGAATTATCGAGTTGTCGGTGGTTGGGACTTTGCCGAAAACGACGCCAATCCGTATGACGATGCGCCTGGCGGATTACATGGTACCCATGTGGCAGGCATCATTGCCAGTGACGACACAAACCATCCCGGCCTGGCCACGGGTGTTGACATGGTGGCACTACGCGTCTTCAACGACAGCGGATACAGTGAACTGCGCTGGATTGAACAAGCATTGGACTGGGTCCATGCGCATCAGTATTCATTCGAACATCCAATCACAACGGTTAATCTTTCGATTTCCTACAATCCATTGGCCGGTAATTCGGTGGTCACCACCTTAGACGACGAATTGGCCACACTCAAGAACGACGGTATCTTTGTCGCCGTGGCCGCCGGAAATGCCTTTAACGGAAACGCGCCGGCAACCGTATCCTATCCTGCATCCAATCCCAATGTGGTTCCCGTGGCCAGTGTGAATGCGGAAGGTCAGCTGAGTTCGTTCAGCCAGCGATCCGCCGACGTTCTGGCCGCTCCGGGCGAACGCATCGTCAGCACGGCGCCTGACTATTTATTCGACTTTAACGGCAAGACGGATGACTTTGCCGTGTCCTCGGGCACCAGTATGGCCACGCCGTATGTGGCCGGCGCCAGCATTTTGGTTCGCCAAGCGATGCAGGCGCACGGAGTGACCACCATCACGCCCGACGCCATTTATTCGCATCTCCAGCAAACGGCAGACGTGATCTATGATGCGGCGTCGCAAACCAATATTCATCGAGTCAATCTGAGTCGCGCTCTGGATGCTTTCGCTGCGAACGACGACCACGGATCGTCACCGTCCGACGCCACATTGCTGGACCATCCTGTTGGTAATCGCCTTACGGAAACCGTAACCGGTTCGATCGAACAAGCGAATGACCGAGATTACTTTCGCTTTGTGGCTCCGCAAAGTGGCATTTTGACCTTGAACGTTGACACACTGCCAACCGGTTGGCAGTGGCTATCGGAACATGGTACCGTCCAAGACAAGACACTACGAATTCCCATGGCCGCTGGGTCAACAACTACATTTGGCGTGACGGCGACAACGTCGGCCGACTACGCTGTGCAACTGCAATGGCAATCGGCCAGCCAGGATTTAGGAACGCTGGCTTATGCCAGCGTGGATATCCATGCGGCGGGACCGCAACTCTACAAACTCACCACCGCAAACCAAGCTTGGCTATCCGTGGTTGCCGCGAACCAAACCGATTCGCAACCCATTCAGGTCACACTGTGGGACAACCAAGGCAAGGTATTGGAACAATCACCACAGGCTAGCCGTATTGTGCGAATGGATTCGTCGGCAGTTGCCAACCAAACCGTGTGGATGCAGATCGATGGTCCGTTGGGCACGCAGATTGATATCGTGAACCAAGTTCAGCAACAGGGCGATTCGCTAAACTTGTTTGGTTCGCACATGGCTGACAACTTCCAGGTGTCGCTGGACGGTTCCGGACAAATCCAAGTCAACGGTGTCAGCTACCAGACCGCCGGCGTGCATTCAATCATGGTTCATGGTCAATTCCAAAAAGACACCCTTCACGTAATCGGATCTCGGTCGACCGATGCCATGACATTGTCACCGCAACAGCTCAGCATGCGTAACGCGTATGGCACGCTGGAGGCCACAGGTGTGTTTACCGTGCGAGTCGACGGGCGAGGCGGTGTGGATCGAGCAACCTTTTACGATTCCAGCGGTAACGATCAGTTCCGAACGACGCCCGGTTACGCTCGCATGATGAGTTCGAACTACTACAACATCGTAGAAAATGTTTCGACGGTCTTTGCGAATTCCACCACAGGCCGCGACCGTAGCGAAATGTACGATTCCGTAGCGAACGATCGCTATATCGCTACGCCGAATTACGCTTCGATGCAAGGTCCCGGTTACCAGCGGCAAGCCACCGGATTCGCATTAACCTATGCGTATGCCAATTCCGGCGGCAGCGATCAGGCGTTCGTCTATGATTCGGTCGGTCCGGACAATGTGGTAATGACGCCAGAATACACTCGCTTAAATTCTTCTGATCGTTTTGCATGGATGGAAGCCTTTGAATCTACGTTCGCCTATTCCTTGCATCACGATGGCGACCGAGTGGAAATGACGGGGTCGGCGAAACGAGATCGCTATACCAACAACGAACAATTCGCTCAAATGACCGGAGCAGGATTTCATAACCAAGCCACGGGATTCAAGACCGTCTACGCGGATGGTGCTGGCGGAGATGATGTAGCCGAATTGCGTGACACGGCCGGAGATGATCACATTCGCACGGGCCAAGCGATGGCTCGTATCATGTCAGACCAATACTACAGCTACGCGGCGTCATTCGAATCAATTACGGTCCAAGCGACAGGGCAGGGCGTAGACCGAGTGTTCATGTATGATTCGCCAGCCGATGACCAATTTGTCGGAACACCCGAATACGCCGAAATGAGCGGCGCGGACTTTGACGTGATCGCTCGCGGGTTTGCTCGAGTCTTTGCGTATTCGGAAAACGGCGGTCACGATTCTGCCATGATGCTGGATTCCAGCGGCAACGACATCTTTGTGCAGGACCATGCTTGGTCCGTGATGAAGGGAGCCGAGTTTTGGAACTACATACAAGGATTTGATCATATTGAGGCGTCCGCTACGCATGGATTTGATGAAATTCGCATCCTATGTCGAAACGAACCGGGCACGTTTTCGGCAACCAGTGACGAATCAACGCAGTATACGCTTGCACAACAGCAGACCGAATTCACCGGCTTTGATACGTTGGTTGGCTTTCGCCACGACCAACGCGTTGTGGAAGTTGATTTGGATGATGTCGATCAGTTGTTCAAATCCATCGAACTTTAGTTGACGTTCCCTGCACTCAAGCAACGCGTTTGGCGGCGAACCGGTCTGGCAATAACAAGATCGCGGATTCCGTGCCGCTTGCAATTGACGGAGTTGACTTGCTGAGCTAACGTTTGCGGCATCAAGGTCGAACATTGTTGGTTCGATATACCGTTGTGACGCCACGTTTTGCCTCATGGAACAATCCAACTTGTATTGGCGGCGGCTCCGCCAGCTTCCATTCGTACAGCGAACTCGATTGTTCGACCCACAATCCACCAATCGGCGGATCCTGAACGCGTCACTGATGCTAGCAGTCACGACCGTGATCGCCAAACTCGTCGGCATGCTGAAAGAGTTGTGCATTGCCTACTCCTTTGGCGCATCTGACCAAATTGACGCGTTTCTGATAGCGTACCTACCTGTTTCGTGTGCGGTTACCGTCTTTGCAGGAAGTTTTGGCACGTCCATGTTGCCTGCGTTGGTCACGACAAAAGACAACAAGTCTCAGCGAAATCAACTGGTGGCTCAATGTCATTTTCGCCTGAATTTGGTGTTGGTGGCCGTGGCCATTATCTTATTCGCCGCAGCACCCAAATTAAGCGAATTGCTATCGCCTGCCAGTCACGAAGATGCATCCAGGTACGTGTCTCGATTGATGACTTTCATGTTGCCCGTGTTGTTCTTCCAAGGGCTAGCATCGTTCTGGACCACCATTCTTAACAGCGAAGAACGTTTCATACTCCCTAGCCTCTCGGAAATCGTCGTCTCCAGCAGTATCGCTGCCTTTGCGTTGCTTGGCGGCTCGAAATGGGGAGCAGACGGCATTGTCGCAGGCCTGGCAGTCGGCTCGTTCGTGCAGTGGATCATATTGCAGTGGCTGGCTTGGCGGCTCGAATTCACATTGGCGCCCAACGTTCGAACCCAAACGATATCGTTTGCCAGTGTCCGACAACAATATTGGTTCGTGGTGGCAGCGACTCTGGTAGCCAGTGCCTCTAACTTTGTCGACACCGCCATGGCAGCCGGCGTAGGAGTGGGCAGCGTTGCTATGCTGGCGTTCGGAACCAAGCTGATTTCCGTGGTAAACGGAATTGGGTCGATGTCCTTCGGCCGAGCGATCTTTCCGCACTTGGCGGCCATGGTGGCGGCCAGACAATGGCGAGAAACTTACCGGAGCGTGTTGACTTTTACGCTGGTAATCCTGCTGGTCACTGTGCCGCTGGCCGCCGTCTTTGCTGTTGGAGCGCCCTGGATCGTGCCGGCGTTGTTTCAGCGAGGTGCGTTCACGAGCCAAATGGCGGTGGATGTGACGCGAGTCATGCAGGCGGCGTCGCTGCAAACGCCCTTGTTTGTATTGAGCATTTTGTTTGTACGACTCAATTCTGCACTGAATCAAAATCAAGTCTTGACCGTGATTGCCGTCACCTCGGTTGCCAGCAACATTGTATTAAACCGCATCTTTCTGAACTGGATCGGACTGCCGGGAATTGCTCTTTCCACCGCATGCGTCTACGGACTATCGTTGTGCATTGCTGCGTCGTTCGCATTTTGGGGACTGGCCACCCGGTCGAACTCAGAACATCACCAACAGGATGCAACGACATCACACGCCGCTTGATCAGAGCATCGACTTGATTCGCCGCCAAGGAGCGTTACAGAAAATACGGCCCGGTATCACGTGAGCGTCAAGGCGCTAGCCGACGGTAATATCCCAGGTTCTCACCGGCGGCTAGCGCCTTGCAGATCCCATATTTCTCGAACGCCGCTAAGTCAGTTTTTCCGATGAACGTTCAATCACTTTCTGCCGACCGACACCCCGCGAACATCGCGATACAGTCAAATGGACTCGGTACCAACCAAATCGAATCACCCCAGCGACGCATTTCATTGGTCATCAGTTCACTGCGATTGGGCGGTGCGCAACGAGTGCTTGTCACACTGGCCGACGAATGGGTACGGCAAGGCCATTCTGTATCGTTGATAACCAACGCCGGAGCGGATCAGGATTTCTATTCGTTACCCAAATCGGTTCCACGCGAATCGCTGAATTTAGAGCGTCCCAACCCGTCCTGGCTGGGCCGCGTGACGGCACCTGGCAAACGCATCCTTCGTTTGCGCCGTGCACTGCAGCGGCAACGTCCCGACATCGTGATCAGCTTTTGCGATCGAACCAATCTGGAAACGCTGCTTGCCACGCGAGGCCTCAAAGTACCGGTGCTTGCTTCTGAGCGAACCAACCCGCGTCAGAATCCGCAGCGCTGGCCTTGGCCCCTCCTGCGAAGACACCTTTATCCATTGGCGTCGCGCATGGTCGTGCAGACCGCCGCAGTGGGACAGCACACCCAATCACAAGCCCCCGGAACTCGAGTTACCACCATTGCCAACCCTCTGCGTCCGCTGGACGAAAATTCGCCGCAAACGAATCGCGCAGAGACAATTGTTGCAGTCGGTCGACTTGATCCGTGCAAAGGCCTGGACACGCTGATCGCGGCGTTCGTCATGATTCACCAACGCCACCCATCGTGGACGATGCAGATTGTTGGCGAAGGCTCGGAACGAACAGCGCTGACAGCACTGATTGCAAAGTTCAATCTGCAGCATCGAATTCACTTCGTCGGCCAAACGCAACATCCCGAAGAATATCTTTCGACTGCGGGCATCTATGTGCTACCGTCTCGCTGGGAAGGCTTTCCGAATTCGCTTTTGGAAGCCATGGCTGCTGGTTGTCCGTGCGTTGCCGCTGACTGTGACTTTGGTCCGGCCGAATTGATCCAACATGAGAAAAACGGACTGCTAACACCGGTGGACAACCCTACTGAGCTCGCGAATCACCTAGATCACTTGATGCGAGACGCCCCGCTTCGCGCAAAACTCGGTCAGAATGCGTGTCAGGTTAGACGAACTTACAATGTTGCCGCAATCATCGCTCGCTGGGACTCGCTGATTCACGACGTGATAGCAGCAACCGGCTGATCTTGACGCATTTTCGGTAAACGTGATACATACCAAGCTCACAACGAGCGCACGGTGGGAGTCACGTTTTATGGACAATTTGGATCAACGCGCCCAGTTGATGCTGGTTGTTCCTTCACTTCGCATTGGTGGCGCGGAAACGGTGATGATTCGCTTGGCCAATGAATGGGCATCTCGCCAGCACCATGTCGAACTGGTAGTGTGTGGTCAAGACGGTCCGCTGGCGGAACGAATCGCCCCCGCCGTTCACGTCACGCGTCTCGCTGCGCCACGCATGGCGTTCGCCTTGCATCGTTTGTTGAGTGTGATTCGACGCCGTCGTCCTGCGGTATTACTCAGCACCGTCGCACATACCAATTTGGCGTGCTGTTTGTTACGGTCCTGGTTTCCGCCAAAAACAAAGCTTGTCATTCGAGAAACCAATGTGGCCTCGCGACGAACCAATCGAATGTCCGAATTCGCCTTCCACGCAGCTCGCAAACAGTTACTGCGTCGCGCTGACCATGTCATCTGCCAATCAGATGCCATGCGGCGTGACGTCGGACACGAGTTTCAAATTCCGCCACAAAGTCAATCGGTCATCGCCAATCCGTTGCCACGACGGGACATCTACGGTCACATCGCAAATCCGTTCGCTGAACCCAACTGCAGGAACCTGCTGGCCGCCGGAAGTTTAACTCGCAAAAAGGGCTTTGATCTCTTACTACAAGCGTTCGCCAAACTGGTGCAACGCGACAGGAATGTTCGCCTAACGCTCATTGGCGAAGGACCGCAACGAAACCAGTTGCTTGGTCAATGCGAACAAACAAAGCTGAACGGCTATGTTCATTTTCTGCCTTTTCAAGCCGATTTGGCACCGTGGTATTGCCATGCGGACTTATTCGTTTTGCCATCACGGTTCGAAGGAACTCCTAACGTCCTGTTGGAAGCGATGTGGCACGGCTGTCCGGTGGTCGCTAGATCGCATCCCGGCGGAACGTCAGAACTGCTGCAAAGTGCGGGCTTGGAAGAACGTATGGCCTCCAACCTGTCCGATTGGGACGAAGCGTGGTTTCAGCCGCTGCCTGCCGGAACCGACCAACGCCTTGCCTCCAATTACGCCATCGACACCATTGCAGATCAATACGAATTATTGTTCTCGGCACTTAGCCCCGCTTGGCAATCTATTCCGCAGCGTCGCGTCTGCAATTCAGAAGGGCAAGCGGCATGACCGAACCACTTTCTCATCTGCTGGGCGTCGCCATTTGTGTCGGCTGCATTGGCCTAGGGCTGCTATGGAGAAGACTCCCCGCTTGGCTGCTACTGCCGATCTTGGCAATCAAACTATCCATCCCGGTCACCTACTTTGCCCACTACTATGACGGCACATGGAATTTCCTAGACGACTTCACCTACTACGATGAAAGTGCCAACCTAGTGGCACTGGGCTATTCACCTTACGAACTTCTGGCCACAGATGAAGGACAAAAGGTTGTCACCTCCGTCAGCGGCAGTCGCCACACGTTTTATTACGTAGTGAACACGCTGGCGATTCAGCTATTTGGAGATTTTTATTCGTCGGGCGTGTTCTTGAATATCGCCCTTAGCATCGCGTCTGCCTGTTTGTTTGCCAAATCGATGGAACGCTTGGGTTTCGAACCGACGTATTGCCGTTGGCTATTGGCATTTCAATTGTTGCACTGGGAGTACCTTTCCTGGACGTCCCTGATCAACGCGAAGGATACGGTTGTAGAGTTATTGATTGTCACCACGTTGTATCATGTGATTCGTTGGCAACAACAACATTCGTTGCTCTCCGCCATTATGATGATCATCAGCATCTACTTACTGACGACGGTTCGCTTGTATGTTCCCCCGGTGCTGTTTGCCGGCATCACACTATCGACCGTGATTTCATCCAAAGATATACGAGCGTACGTGCTATTGCTGGCCGGCAGCGCGGCGTCGTTGTACTATCTACGCAACTATTCGCAATACCTAAATTCACTGCGTTTCGATGATTTTATTTACGGCAGCATCCGGTTCATATTGACTCCTCGTCCTTGGGACATTTCAGTGGAAAAGTCGTTTCTATTCTGGCCTTCGATCTTTCAGTGGTCCACCATGCCCTTGGCCTTGTTTGGTGCTATCCACATGTGGCGCAGCCGACCGGCCGTCCGCATTTACTTGTGTGTGCTGCTGGCATTCGTCTTATTTTACGGTGTGTTTATCTACGACCCAAGTCCTCGGTTGCGACTGCAAATCGCCGGCCTGTTTGCACTCACGCAGTTTCATTGCATGTGGACCGTGTTTCACTGGCTGTTCCAGCGAAACGAATCTTGGAACGTGCAGATAGCCGTCAATCAAATGGAAAGGGCATAGCTTGTGTGCGGTTTTGTAGGCTTTTGGGGACCCGGCGCCGAATTCTCCGTTACAGGAGAAGCCAAAGCGATGGCCACGCACATGTCGGACACAATTCGGCATCGAGGTCCGGATGACTTTGGCGTCTTCGTTCAGCCCGAACAACAGTTGGCATTGGCGTTTCGCCGCTTGGCCATCATGGACCTTTCGCCCGCAGGGCACCAACCAATGACATCGGCCAGCGGTCGTTATGTCATTGCCTTCAACGGCGAAATCTACAATCATCAAGCCGTCCGAACACAACTGCAAAACCATCGTCCTGACGAATCCGCGCCGTTGACCTTTCGCGGACATTCTGACACGGAAGTCTTGCTGGCCGCCATGGAACGCTGGGGAATCACAGACGCCGTGGAACGTTGTGTTGGCATGTTTGCCTTTGCTGTCTGGGACAACCGCACGCACGAATTGACCTTGGGCCGAGACCGTTTGGGCGAAAAACCGTTGTACTATGGACTGCTGGACGGCCAAATCGTCTTTGCGTCCGAATTGAAAGCCATAGAACGTCACGCTCGCTTCGATTCCTCCATCCAGCGTTCGGCACTGATGGACTATCTGCGCCACGGCTACGTGTGTGGCACTCAATCCATCTATGAAAACATCTTGCGTCTGCCACCTGCTTCGTTACTCACGGTCACTCGGCGGCAACTGGACGAACGACGCTTGCCTTCGCCTCGAGCCTACTGGTCGGCGGAAGATCATATCGATTCGACTCTAGATCAACAGACCGACGAACAAATTTTGGCCGAACTTCAGTCTCGACTACTCGATTCGGTTCGCCACCAAATGATGGCAGACGTTCCGGTCGGCGCGTTTTTGTCTGGTGGCATTGATAGTTCATTAGTCGTGGCGATGATGCGAGAATGTAGTACTCAAGTAAAAACATTTACGATTGGATTCGAAGAAGATGGCTACGATGAAGCTCCTTATGCCAAGTCGGTGGCCATGTACTTGGGCACCGATCACACGTCACTGTACGTTACACCCGAACAAGCTCAAGCGGTGATTCCTCAGCTTCCAGAAATCTATGACGAACCGTTTGCCGATTCATCTCAAATCCCAACTTTTCTGGTTTCACAGATCGCCAAACAACATGTTACCGTCAGCCTGTCCGGCGATGGCGGGGACGAACTCTTCGGTGGCTACCGTCGATACCAGAAGACCATTCGCCTTTGGCATCGTCGGTCTTGGCTGCCGCAACGTATTTCCGAATTCGCGAGCGATTGGAGTCGGTATTTTGGCCGCTCCAGTTGGCTACCCGTGAGTTCGCAACACCGACTGGACATCGCCGCGTCTTTGCTATCGGCCTGCGGATTCGACGAATTTTATCGCGCCAGCATTTCGCGCTGGAAACGGCCAGAAGACCTGGTCGTAGGAGCTCATTTGCCCAAGCGACTGACCAATCGGTTTGGTTTCCGCGATCACCATTTACTGCGACGCATGATGCAAACCGACTTGCACCGATATTTGCCAGACGACATTCTGACCAAAGTGGATCGAGCGAGCATGGCGGTGAGCCTGGAAACTCGCTCCCCATTGCTGGACCATCGAGTTGTCGAATTCGCTCGTTCCTTGCCTCACGATTGCTTGATTCGCGAAGGCAAAACCAAATGGGCTCTGCGTCAAATCCTTTACCAATATCTGCCCAGCCAGCTAGTGGAACGTCCAAAGATGGGATTCGGCGTACCACTGGGTGCATGGCTACGCGGACCACTCAAAGACTGGGCAGACAGTTTATTGTCACCTGAAGCGTTGCAAAGACACTCACATTTCCACGTCGAACCGATCCGACAAAAATGGCAGCAACACCTTGCCAACCAGATGGATCATACGCCGGCCCTTTGGGAAATTCTGATGTTCCAAGCATGGTTCCAACGACGTGCCGCGCAGCGCCAACAACAATTTCGTCTGTCAAGTCGGCCGCAGGCCATGGCAGCTTAGCGATTCACCTCCGCCTTTGCACTTAGAGCCACATGAAAACAGACATCTTGCATATTGTTTCCGGTTTGGAAAAAGGTGGCGCGGAAGTCATGCTACTTCGGTTGCTGCAGCGCGCGGTTCAGGACGACCAAGCCTTTCGCCACCACGTCCTTTCGCTCACAGGCGATTCCGTGGGCATTGCCGACGACCTGCGAAATTTGGGAGTCCCGCTTTCCGCCCTACACCTTTCCAAACGTC
>JAGQOZ010000229.1 GCA_020426955.1 Planctomycetales bacterium | reverse complement strand
AGCGAATTGCCATCAATATTGACCGACAGTCCGTCCAGATCGTCGTGCGCATTGACCTTGGCCTGGAAGGCTGCCGCAAAGGTCGCTCGGTCAAACGCACCGTGATCCAACTTGATTTCCACGGGGTCGCCATTGTTCAACGAAAGCAGAACGGTATCATTCGTGTCGTCAATGGAAACCACAGGAAAGAGTTCGCTGGAGCTCATTGACGCAGCCTTCGCTGGCGACACCACTTCGACCTGTACTTCGCCAGGCTTGCTGCGCGCACTGCCCAAAACGAAATCAACTCCGGCCTTGTCAGAACGTCCATCAAAGGCGAACAAACGCATCACATCGTCAGTGGTAACGCCGTCGGCACCGTTCATCGCTTCGTCGAATTTAGACGCACTGAAGCTGAGCTTACCGTTGTTGCCCACGGTGATTCCCAAGGCAGACAAACGGTTCATATCTTGGTTGACGCCGGGAACGGTCGAGACAACAGCCGACCGAACCTCTTGTTGGATGTCAATGGCCGAACGATTTCCTTGCAACGGATTCGCCAGATCGGCTTCGACACTGTAACGAGTCTGTTCGTCGATAAAATCCATCAGATCATTGTACGCCGTGACGAATTCTTCGACGGAAGCTCGCGCATCTTCTCGATCTTGCGACACGCCAATCTGAATTTCCTTATCCGGGTCGGCTGAGTTCAGATTCAAGGTGACGCCAGGAATCAGATCGTCAATCTTGTTGGTGTTACTTTCCACCTGGATCGCGCCAGGGCCGGTTCCCAGTGTTACTTGCGCGGAACTGGCTTCCTGAATGGGATTGTCAAAATCCCACGTCGGCTGCGCCGCGCCACCACCATCCAGATTAGCTGTCACCGAAATTTCTCCGGCGCTGCCCGTCTCCTTGGACGAAAGCAGGATGCGGTAACCTTGTTCCGAACCATCGTTGATAATCGATGCGGATACGTCGTCGCTGGTATCATTGATGGCGCGAACCAAACCGCTTAACGAATTATTCGTTTGATCAATCGTAATGGTGGCAGTGTTTCCGGTGGCCGTTTTGATCTCCAGCGTCCCGGTATCAACTTCGGCATTTTGGTCCGCAAACCCCTGCGAAGCAACTTGATGTGCTCGAGCCAAACTGTTGACTTTCACCGTGTAGACACCATTGGAAGCCGTGCTACCAGCGGCACCGGATAGAAGGGCTTCGTCACTGGTAGAAAACGACTTGGTGCGAAACGCGTTATTCGCTCGACTCGTAAGCCGTCCCAGTGCACCTCGTAAACTTAGCAGTTTGCCTTCCAACCCGGCAAACGCCGTTTGTTTGGTAACAATCTGCTGCTTGCGGACTTCCAACCGTTCAATTTGATTGGATTGAATTTCCAGCAAGCCGTCGATGATCGACGTGGTGTCGATCCCAGTGATAAGGCCGTCAATAGAAGGCATGATTCATTCTCGCAAATCTGTTTTCGGTGAAATTGGACGAAAACGCGCGATGACTGAATTCGACGAAACGCGAACCATGCCAAACGAAATTTAGCCCCAGTCGAACGAAGACGCTATCCCAACAGTGACAGAACCAATTGTGACGACTGGTTCGCACTGGACAGGACCGACGTACCGGCCTGAACTAATACTTGTTGCTTGGTAAAGTTCGCAATTTCCGACGCAAAGTCGGTATCTCGGATCACCGATTCCGCGTTCACGGTATTCTCCAGGGTAACTCGCAAATTGTTGGCAGTGGATTGCAGTGCGTATGACTGAAATGCACCTAGTTCTCCTCGAGTATTCGTGATGTCGTCAATCGCTGCGTCAATTACCTCCAACGCATGTTGTGCTTTCTCACCAGACGTCACGTCGACTTGTGACAATCGAGTGAACAAATTCCCTTCAATATCCAATCCTAATGCTTCCGGGTTGACTCGATCAATTGCGACCGAAACCAACTGGTATTGGTTTGGGCCAACCTGGAAGTGAAGTCGATTATCGGCTACGGAAACGTTGGCAATACTCGCCCCCGAAACCGTTTGTATCGCATTGGCACCGGTGTCAGAGGCAATGGACAACGTCAATCCTCGCACATCTCCTTCACGCGCGATCATCACTTCGCCTCGCCCATCCGCGTCAACACCGCCGATGGTTCCTTCAATATCAACACCCGTGTCTTCTTGTCTGGATGTTCCAAAACCGGTTGAGTCGACCGCATTCGCTTGGTTCGAATAGACAACCAATTCTGCCTTAGAACCAAACGCTTCGGTGTACAACCGAGTTTCCCCGCCGGCACCTTGATCATCCGCAATGACACCAGTTTGGGATGTAAAATCGTTGATCCGAGCAATTACCTCGGACTGCGTCAAACCGGCGACCAATTCAATATCGACGCCGTTAATATTCAATACTTCGTCGTTGGCCAGTGCTGCGGTCTGACCAGTAGTAGCCGTCACGTTGGCTCGTTCCGCTGGCGTCGTCACCGTAACATCGTAGTTGCCAATCACCGTATCCGTGGTCGCTCGTAGTACATGAACATCGCTGTTCGTGGATATACCGGTAATACCTCCAGCACCGTTAAGTAGTTTCTTGGTTGCAAACTGCGTGTTTTCGGCGATTCGATCAATGGTTTGAATCGCGTTTTCCAATTCCGCTTGGTTGGCCGCCATGGCGTCGTCGTCGTTCACGCCACTATTGGCAGAATCAATCGCCAAGCTTCGAATTCGAACTAACAGACTACTGATTTCGCTCAAAGCGCCTTCAGCCGTCTGAATTAGTGAAATCCCCTTTTCTGCGTTGTTGATCGCGGCTTCCAAACCAGAAATCTGGGCGCGCTGCTTTTCGGATATCACCAATGTGGACGGACCATCAGCGCCGCGATTGACCTTCAAGCCGGTCGACAGTCTCTCTAAGCTACGAGAGAGCCCGTCGTTGGCCCGCTGAAGGCTATGCTGCGCCCTCAATGATGGCACATTGTTGGCAATTACCAATCCCATTGGCGAACTCCTTTCCTTGCCTCGCTCCGTCTAAGACTTCGTGTCTCTACCGATGCACTCCACGCTCGGACTTGGCAGACAAGCTCCTTCTCTTATGTTGCGTCACAACACGCTACGGCAATCCGCAAGTCATGTTGTTGTTAGCAGAACCGGCCGGGCCGAACTGCGTTTGGATCTATAGTTGGAAACCACTGGCTACCAGGGCATCCGCCGTCTCCACGGCACTCTGTAGCGTTTGGTATTCGCCATTATCAAATTGTTCGCGGACAGCCGCAATGCGTTCGGAACGCACGTCCGGTTCGTTCCGGACATCCCTTAATAAGTCGGTAATAAATTCGTCTATCTTGCGTGGAGTCGAACCGGTGGAGTCAACTCGGGAATCTTCCTCGTCTGCCGCCGGCCGACGCGACGCGGACTGCGAACCCGAAAGCTGGTTCAAATACGTGTCTCGATTCTCTATTCGCATGGTTCTTCCTCCTGTCTTCTATAGATCGAATGAATTCGCCAAAACTTGCTCTAAAAAACTCGAACTCAAGTCCCTTTGATCCCACTGTCGATCAGGTCGTTAGAGATTGTCCGACTGGGCGAACTTTAGGGGTCGAGTAGTGTCTGACGAAATCGAAGAAACCAACGCCGAATCTACCGCAAAATCCAAGCCTGCGCGAAAGTTGCAGCTGATGACGCTGATCAAGCGTTTGGCCTTGCCCATAGGCTGTTTGGGATGGGCACTACTCCTTGGCCAGTTCTTGATGCCGTATCTTCCCGGCGCCGACCCTCGGGAACCCGCACCCGTTGACGCAGAAACCGTATACGCCAATTTGCCGCCCATCGACGACGCGGCGGTCGATAGCGAGCAACTAAACATTCCTGCACCTTCCACGGACAACCGCTATGAGACCGCGGAACGGCTGGCCACCGAAGGTGACTATCAACGTGCCATCACTATTTATCAACAGATCATGGCGGACGAAAATTCGCCCAGCATCTTGTTGAAGATGGCTGCCTGTCACGAATACTTGGGCGCCGCGGACATTGCCAGCCGCCAGTACCAGGCCGCGCTGGACAAAACCAATAGTCTTCGAGTTGCCTATTTGGCGCGACTAGGCCTAGCACGGATTCTGCAGCAACAAGGCAAACACCAAGCCGCTCGAACCTTGCTAAGCGGTCTCGCGTTAGAATCTGATTCGGTTTTTCCGAATACGAATCGAGCAAATTCGGCGGTGGCGGGTGAAGTCTTCCATCGTTTGGCACAAGGGCTGGTGGCCGAAAGCTTCTTTACCAAAACAAATTGGCTGGACGACCATTCGTGTATTTGGACTTCCGGAGATTGGGATCATATCAATGTCTGGGACATCCTCAACAACACATCCGATCCCGCTCCGATGCCCGCAGACATTCAAGAGGTTCACCAACTGGCCAGGTTCGGCAATCGGCCTCGAGACGTCAGTCTGTCTGTCAGCATCGATCGCATCAATGTGGCGGATGCGATCGAACTACTCGCCCAAACAGCTCAAATTCCCCTGCAATGGACCGAAGGCGCTCGAGAAGTCAGCCAGCTAAAAGCGGTCCGCATTACCGTCGATGATCAAACCATGTCCTCCATTCTGGACTATTTGGTGTCGTCTTTGGGCCTGACTTGGTACATCAACCAGAACAACGAGTTAATCCTGTCCAAGTGGAGTCAAGTCGAAGCACAGGAACGTCAGCGCCAGCTATTGCGGCTTGCCGAACGCCTGTTGCTCAACACGGTCACTCGTAGTCCAGAACACCCAGGCGCTCCATCGTCTTTACTAGCATTGGGCTGCATTTCGTTCAACAAACGAGAATATCCGCAGGCGTCAAAATACTTTGAACAGGTACGAAACGAATTTCCGCTTTCCAGCGTTGTGGCTGCTGCCTATTTTGATTTGGGCAAAAGCGAAATGCTCCAGCAGCGTTACAACGAAGCCATTGAGTCCTTTGCCGAGGCCACCAACCACGGGCAAGGTCGCGATATCGAAGCCGCCGCATCCATCTACATCGGCAGGATTTACTTGGATCAGGGCGAACCAACGGAAGCAACTCGTCCGCTGACTCAAGCCGTCCGGATCTGTCACGATCCTGAATTGATTCCCAAAGCCGTCGTCACGCTGGCTGCGGGCTATATTTTAGGTGGAAACCCGAACGCCGCAAACGCGGTGTTGATGGAATTCCGTGACGCCTTGGATGATTCGGACCAGCGAGAAACGGCGGCATTCGTCGGCGCGTTTGGACGGTTCGCGGCATCGGTCAACCAAGAACGGCGACAGCAATTCGGACGATCACTATTTGAGGCTGCCAACCAAGTCGACCCCAATGCCTTCCTAGGCCCGTTCGGATACATCCTGCTAATGGACGCACTCGATTCCATTGGCATCACGGGCAAAGTGATTGAATACAACGAACTGGCATTGCGCCAACCTTTACCTCCAGAAACCGAATATCAACTCCAGTGGCGGTTGGCCAACACACACCTGAAGCAACAACGAATAAATGACGCACTGGTAGTACTAAACGCACTGGGACAACAGCAAGAGCGCTGGTGGGCCAGACGGTCACGACTTCTGGTCGCGGGCATTCTGGTTGATCAGAAACGATACAGCGAAGCCACCGACGCGTGCTTGAAACTGTTACAAGACAGTGACACGGAAAACGAAAAAATTCAGATCATGCGAATTCTGGGACAAATCTACGAAGCCAACGCAGACCACCGCAACGCATCTTTGTGTTATGCCGGAATGCTACCGGGCGAATTAGTCGCCACCATGGCTTCGCTACAAGACCAGCTAAAATAGATACAACCAACCAAGGGGCAAAACATGAATCAGCGATTGATACGGTACTTCGCAGGCATTTCTTGCCCAAGCGCGATTGTTGTCACGCTGGCATTGGTTACAACGGTAAGCGGCCAATCAAATTCGGTCGCTGCGGATCGAACCGCCGAACCTTTGCCGCCAGGCGAAATCACCATCGATAATGATCCGCCGCCCGCACCGCCGTTTTCGTTTTCTCAGTCGCCGGCACGGTCGTCACTGACCATTCGCACGCAACGCTCCGCCATGGAAGAAGCCACTCAGCGAATGGGCATTTTGCAAAAGCGGCTGGATACCCTGGACGAAGCGGAAGAGTTGGAAATTGAAAAGCTGCAAGGTCGCCTGCAGCTTCTTCGCCAAGTAATGAATCGTCAGCGCCGTGAAATGCAGGAAGCCGCCAAACGAGAAGCCATGCTAAAGCAGAAAAATGCTCAAGCCATGCTGGAACTTCAAGCGCGACAAAGACTGCTCGACAGCACGGCGGACGAGACCGTAGTGGTACCCGTCTTTCCCAAAGACAAGAACGAACCGCCGCCCGTGCCACCCAATTTTCCTCAGCCCGAATCCGATGCCGAAAAAATCGAAGCCCAATTGGTCGACGCGGGTGATGACGCAAACACCGAATCGGACTCTTCGACAACCGACCAGACCACCACGGAAGAAACAGCGATTGTTCAAGACAATACCAACTCGTCCGACGTCGAAACCATCCAGGTAGCCAAGCCGGAATCGGTGGTCGATTCGCAAATTCTACGTCAAGTTGCCGAGACAAGCGACGATCCCACCACCGTAGAACTGCCTGGCGATCCGGAAGACGATACCGACGTTCCGCCACCACAGCCAATAACATCCGGGGCGGTCGATTCCATGCTACTGGCAGACAATTTGTTTGGCGACGGAAAATACAAACTGGCGTTGGAAGTCTACCTGAAGATGGCGGCTACCCAACTTACTGACGACGAACGAACCTGGGTCACGTATCAGGTTGCCTGTTGCAGCGAACACCTCGGAGACCTGGACACCGCCGAAAAAAACTTTCGCACCGTGGTCAACAATAAAGAGGCCAAGAACCTGGCCGGCATGGCTCAATGGCGACTGGGGCTGATCGATCACCATCGAAAATTACAAGTGCATCTTTCTTCATTGGAAAACTTTTTGGACAGTGTCCGCGAGGAGTTTCCGCATGAATAGTCACGCTTCCCATCTAGAACAAGAACTCACTGACAAGACCTTGACACAAACCGCCCTGCATCAAGCGGCATTGCAGATTGCACAGCAGTTGACGCAGGCGCTGGAGTCGGGACAGGAGTTCGAACCACTGACCAAACAACTCGATGCCACCATGCAACAAGTCCGAACGCTGGAACCGGAATTGCAAGAATTACGAACCGCGTGGAACGCATCCAATTCGACGGCAGGCCCTGAACTTAAGCAGGCCGTCGAACAGGCCAAGACCGTTCTGCTGGCCTTGATGGGCGCCATCGCGCAATCAGAATCGCTAATGCAAAATGCCAAGAGCCGCATGATGCCGGAACTGAGTCAAGAAGCTAGGTTCGCCAAGATGCGGCAAACCTACACTTCTCGGTAGCGACCGAAAGTTCGCTAGAAAAAACACGGAGGGGGCAGATGAACAGGAAGACTTTGGAAGAGGTCTTGAATCGGATTGATTTAGACCAGCTTCCCATTGCCAAATCACCGGCCATGCGGAAAGTCATTGACCAAGCAATTCGCTTTGCGCAAAGTTCGGCAGTGATTCTCTTGACCGGAGAAAGCGGAACAGGCAAAGAAGTGCTGGCTCGGCTAATTCATCAATGTAGCCAACGTTCTGAGCAGCCGTATGTCCAAGTCAACGGAGCGGCTTTGCCCGATGCCTTGTTCGAAAGTGAATTGTTTGGCTATGAACGAGGTGCGTTTACCGGAGCACTGGAAACGCGAGTGGGACGATTTGAATTTGCTGGCGAAGGGACCATCTTGCTGGACGAAATTGGCGAAGTCTCATTGGCCTGTCAAGCCAGCCTGCTACGAGCGTTAGAGGAAGAGCAATTCGAACGACTCGGCAGCAACCGGCCGATTCGACTTCAAGCTCGGATCATCGCCGCCACCAATCGAGACCTGCAGGAAGATGTCCAGGACGGTCGCTTTCGTGAAGATCTGTACTATCGACTAGACGTCTTGCAAATTCGCATCCCGCCGCTCCGCGAACGGCCGGACGACATCCTGCCGCTGGCAGAATTCTTCATGCAAAAATTCGCCTTTGAAGCGTCGACAGGATTGACCGGGATTTCTGCAGAAGCCAAGGACCGTTTGCTGTCATACCACTGGCCAGGAAATGTTCGGCAGTTGCGAAACTGTATTCACCGCGCGTGCGTGCTGGCAGACGATCACCAGCTTTCCGCCGACGCCTTGGGTGAATTTCGCGACACCGACCAAGAGCGGCAAACTTCTGGCGACATTCCGATTACGGACATGCGTCTGGACGAAGCAGAACGCTACCTCATCTTTGACAACCTGGAACGCTTTAATGGCAACAAGACCGCAGTCGCGAAACAGCTGGGCGTGAGTGCTCGAACGCTCAGCAACAAAATGAAACGTTATCGCGAAGAAGGCCATCTCAGGCATTCATAGCAAAGCGATGCCTGCGGAAACAATCAGACCGGCGTAAGAACAACTTTCCGCTAGCACTCGCGCCGCGCCCTTGGGCAATGAGCAAGAGGACATGGACGAAAGCACTGGCCCAGTAACAACTTCTGGTCAATTCGTGATCACGTTTGACCATCTGGCACAGGAAATGCCGTTGGGAATTGTTCTCGCCGCGACATCACGTCGCCTTCCGAAGTCGCCAATGGCATTTGCTTCGGTCCCACCTTACCTTCCACAGGCATTTCCTATGTCCATTCCTACCTTGCCCAGCCGATCCTTCCAAGATCTGCCCGCACCGGACAGATCGGACCGTTCCGACAGAATGGCAAAATCCAAAACCGATGCGGACAAATCAACCGAAGAAAAACAGGTAAAAGAACCGCAAGAAACGGACGACACATTCGCGATGATATTCGCCCAATTCGCGCCGACCAAACCGTTGCGTTCCGAACCTGACGCATCGCCCATCCCAGCGTCAACGCCACTTGCGACATCGAGTTCGGATCAAGCAGTCGGCGACGAAACCATTGACCAACCGTTACTTGCGCCGACTGACGTGGCGCTCG
>JAGQOZ010000228.1 GCA_020426955.1 Planctomycetales bacterium | reverse complement strand
CGCCTGGCACTTCTCCACCAAGCGCCAAACACTACCACCGGTACGATCAACGCCGAGCCGCAGCAAATCGTCAGCAACAAATCCACGCTTGGCTTAAAGCTGTAAACACCACCGATATCGCCGAGCACCAAACCACCAATGCACGTCGCCACAAACGTACCCGCACCGGCTGCCAAGCTAACCAACAGCATACCGATGATTCGCAACGGATGAACTCGTCCCACACGGCGGTCCGCTACTGCAGGCGTTTCCGTACGAGGTGCATCGAAGGGATTTTCAGGCGAAGGCGTTTCTTCTGTCATATCCGTTTCTTTCTATTCGGCGACTTCTATCGCCCAGTCCATTTCGCGCGAAGTGCCTCGACAAGCAATTCCGTGTCTTCATCATCCAAATGTTTCCAGGCAGGTTCGTCTTTTCGAACGGGATAGCATCCGAATACCGGAAACGAAAAGTCGTCTAGCTTCATCCAGACACGACACAAGACTTGCGCCGTGTCTTCTCCGTCAGGAACGTGTCCCAATACGTCGACTTTGTCCATTTTCACAGCCGCTGCGAGATTCTGTCCGGAAAGAGCTTTCTCACGAAAATGTTCCTTCCGCTCGAAAGCCGAAACCATTCGCAGCGTCTCTTCATTCAGAAGCTGATACCACGTGCCTTCACTTTGCCTACAGCTTACCGGGCTTGGCCGAGGCAAAACCGTACGCGTAATCACATGAACCTTGTCAGGCTGCTCTTGTATGGTGCCAAGTATCTCCAGTTTTGCCTGGCGAATGATGTCCTCAAAGCCAGGATTCATCGAATAGACGGTGGTGAGAAAACCGTTAAGAAGATCTCGGCCAGTTGCGCCTTTGACCTTTTCTGCCGAATCAAAATCTCCGAACATTTTTCGAATTTGTTCAATCTCCCGGTCCGGATTTTCGTATTCAAAGACTCCAACTGCGAAATCCTTAAACCGCTTGGATTCCTCGGGGTGGAAGAGCGCAACAAAACTTTCAAAGTCATTTTTCTGCAGTGCTTCAAATGACGCGCGAGCGACAGCTTCAGGTGATGCTTGTGCCTTGGGAACGTCTTGAGCCAACACTAAAGAGTCTAATAGACCAAGGGCGACGGAAGTCACAAGGCAAGCAACGCAGAACGGCTTCATATATTCTCCTTTGGTGTAACGTGATCGATAGCTAGTGGGCGAACCACGCATGAATTGAATGTGAACTACCATTGATAGCAAGGTGGTCGGTCCGCACAATTGGTTTGGCCGATATCTAGCCAATTCTGCCCTGAACAGAGACAGAAAACGCGGCCATAATACGTCCTGTTGCGACGGAAGTAAATAACTCGCCGAGCTGTCGTTTACCCGTCTTGCTTCTGAACGCTAACTGCTCCCAGCAAACCGCACGGCGCACACTTTGTATTCCGGGATCTTGGCTACGGGATCTAGAGCCCCAATGGTTAGATTGTTGACGTTGCCTTTTTGCGGAAAATGAAAATTTCCAAAAACCACGCCCGCAGCCACTCGGTTGGTCACGCAGGCACGAGCGTGCAAGGTGCCTCGACGAGATTCCAGCGTGATCCAATCTCCATTCGCAATGGCATGCTTCGCCGCGTCGTCCGGGCTGATCTCGACCAACGGTTCGGGACAAACTGCGGTCAGTCCGGCAGCGCGCCGAGTCATCTCGCCGCCGTGCCAATGATAAAGCACGCGGCCGGTGGTTAATAATAGCGGGAATTCATCATTGGGCAGTTCGACGGCCGGTAGATAGTCCACGGCGTGGAACTTGCCCAGGCCGCGAGTGAACTTGCCGACGTGTAAGATAGGCGTTCCGGGATGATTCGCGTCAGTAACGGGCCACTGCAGTGATTCGCCGGCCGCAATTCGCTCCGGCGTAATGCCTTGATAGGACGGAGTGAGCGAATTGATTTCTCGCAATACATCCGCTGCCTTCGCATATCGCCAAGCGGCGAATTCACCCAGCGGCGTGCGACCGGTTCGTTCCAGAACTTGATTTGCCAAACGCGAAGTGATCAGCCAGTCAGGCAGCGCTTCGCCCGGAGCCGGCACTGCGAGCTGAATCGGTTGAACTCGCCGCTCCGTATTAGTGAAGTTTCCCTCTTTTTCCGCAAAGGTAGCTCCGGGCAGCAGCACGTCTGCAAATTCCGATGTCTCTGAAGGAAAAATTTCTTGCAGGACAATAAATTCAGTGGCAGCCAGACAGGCCTTGGCGTGATTGCTGTCGGGCTCGGTCATAGCGGGATCTTCACCCAGAATATACAGCGAACGAATGCGACCTTCTTGGCCGCCGTTGACCAATTCCGTAACGGTCAAACCGGGTTGCTGATCTAACGCCCGATTCGAATCGTCCACATGCTCCGCTGCCTGTAAATCCCAAGCTGACGCAAACTTGTCACTGATGCCTGTGTCGTCTACTCGCTGATAGCCCGGGAACACATTCGGCAGCGCGCCCATGTCGCAAGCGCCTTGGACGTTATTCTGGCCTCGTAACGGATTCACACCGCCGCCGGGTACTCCCATATTTCCCAACAGCATTTGCAAATTGGCCAAGCTCAGCACGTTAGAAACGCCGGTGGTGTGCTGAGTAATTCCCATGGCCCAAATCACGGCCATCGGTTTGGCGGTGCAAAGTAGTTCTGCCGCAGCAAGAAGGTCGGCTTCGCTGATTCCCGTGATTTCGGCCACTCGGTTGGGCGAATAGTTTTGCACTACCGCTTGCAGTTCGTCAAAGCCTTCGCAACGCTGCCGGATGAAATCCGCGTCGTGCCAGCCGTTTTCCAGAGCCAAATGCATCAGGCCATTGATCAAAGCGACATCCGTTCCCGGTTTCTGGCGCAAGTGCATGACGGCAAATTCGGCGATATCAATGCGTCGCGGATCGGCCACCACAATCGGGCAACCTCGCAATGCCGCTTGTCGCAACATGGCGCCAAACACGGGGTGCTGTTCCGTCGTATTGGAACCGGTAATCAGAATGGCGGCGGCATTTTCCGCAATGTCTTGCATGGAATTGCTCATCGCTCCGCTACCCATGGCCATGGCTAAGCCAGCGACGGTGGAGGAATGGCAGAGGCGAGCACAATGGTCGACGTTGTTGGTGCGCAGGATTTGCCGAGCGAACTTTTGCATCAAATAGTTTTCTTCGTTGGTGCACTTGGCTGACGAAAGAACGCCCATCGCTTGTCCACCGCTTTCTTGCCAGATTTCGGCCAGTTTGCGCGAAGTGACGTCCAGCGCGACCTCCCAATCGACTTCCACCCATGGGCCTCGATCTGCAGGCCGTTGCCGCCAATCGGTCTCTTGCAGCAAGTACTGTCTAACTTGAGGTCGAGTGAGTCGTTCCGAGTGATGGACAAAGTCATAGCCGTAACGTCCTTTGACGCACATCGCCATGCCGTTGACCGGGGCGTCCGCTGCAGACGTCACCTGGATGATCCGTTCGTCCTTGACGTTCAAATCAAACTGACAGCCGACACCGCAGTAGCTACAGGTGGTTCGCACCAAGCGATCGGGCTTTCCGGCACGGAACGCCATACGATCTGCCAACGCTCCGGTAGGGCAATACGCTGCGCACGCGCCGCACGATTCACAACCAGCCTGCAGCATTGTCTGATCGGTTCCGCAAACTATTCTTGTTTGGTCGCCTCGTTCCGCCACGCTCCACACAAACCGGCCTTGAATTTCCGAGCAAGCTCGTACACATTTCGTACACAAAATGCACTGGTTCAAATCAATGCGAATAAACGGATTGTCGTCGGCATCAATTGGATATCGTTGCTGGTCTTGCATACAAGAGGGGTCGGCCTTGTTCTGTGCGTCGTACTCTTCGACCAGGCGTTCAAATTCCGTTTGGGGACGATGTGAATTGTCAGAGGCTGCATCGTGATAATGTTCCAGCAATAGTCTCAGCATGCTTTGTCTGGCGTTTTGAAGCGAGTTGGACGAAGTAGTGATTTTCATGCCGTCGGTACACGGCAGATTGCACGAAGTTTGCGGGCGGTCCCAGCCTTCAATTTCTACTAAGCACATGCGGCACGAACCAACGGGGCTCAAGTCGGCGTGATGGCACAGTGTTGGAATGCGCATGCCCAGCTGCTCTGCCGCTTCATACACGGTGGTGCCCGGCGAGACGTCGATCTGTTGTCCATCCAATTCCACTCGAATCATACGTCTGCTCCTGCTACGGAAAATTCGTGAGGAAACCGTTCCAACGCACTTTCAATGGGCCACGCGATTGATCGGCCCAAGCCGCAGAACGACGTTTCGTCCAGTAGTTTTGCCAACTCGCGGAGCCGTTGAATGTCATTTGCGTTGAAGGTTCCGTTCGTAATGCGTGACGCAATTTCGGCTGCTTGGCGCGAACCAATTCGGCAAGGAGTGCATTTGCCGCATGATTCGGCCGCAAAGAAATTCAGGACCGACAACAATGTGTCACATGCTCGAACTCGCTGGTTCGCTACGATGACCGCTCCGGACCCCATTGAAACACCCGCTTTTCCAGCATCAAATCCGAGCGGCATGTCGAGTTGAGCTTGCGAAATAAACGTTCCCGCCGCGCCACCGGTTAAGGCAAAATAGAAGTCACCGCCGGTCACTCCGCCGGCCAGCTGGATCAATTGTCGCGAAGTTGTGGCCATTGGCATTTCGTAGACACCGGGTTTGGCGACGTTTCCGGAGAGGCAGTATAGCTTGGTTCCCGGCAAGCCATTGCTGCCGAGATCTCGATACGCCGCCGCGCCGTGTTGTAAAATGCCCGGCACGCTGCACAACGTTTCCACATTGTTCACCACCGTAGGTTGTTGCCGATAACCGGCCACGGTGGGATAAGGAGGACGGCTGCGAGGTTCACCTCGCTTTCCTTCCAGTGACTCCAGCAGCGCGGTTTCTTCGCCGCAAATATAGGCTCCCGCTCCGCGATGCACATGAACGTGAAACGATCGATTCGAACCGAACACATGTTTACCCAACGCGTTGGCTTGAACGGCTTGAGCAATCGCTTGCTCTAAACGTTGGGCGGCGTCTTCATATTCACCTCGAATGTAAATCACGCCTTCCTGTGCGTTGACCGCTAAGGCGCAGATTAGCATGCCTTCCAACAATAGATGCGGGTTGCCTAGCATCAGCAAACGATCTTTGAAGGTGCCTGGTTCTGATTCATCCGCGTTACAAACGACATACCGATGCTCGGCGGGCTGAGCGGCCACCATTTGCCACTTGTGTCCTGTCAAGAATCCCGCGCCCCCGCAACCTCGTAGCCCAGCGTGTTCCACTTGCTGAATAATGTCACGTGGTTCCTGTGATACGGCCACCTTCGCTGCTTGGTAGACGCCGTGTTCGCAAGCCGATGCGAAGGAATCGGGATCAAGCGAACCGATGTCCTTGGTCAGCGGGCCAGATTTCCGTAATTGCAGAATGGGCTGATGTTGGTGCGAATCGTGATCGATTTCCGTGTTGAACGAATCCGCCTTCACGTTGGCCAGCAAGCGATTTTGATAAATGGCTGCGGGCGCCTGGTCGCACAGTCCCAGGCAACTGGTACGCCCGCAGGCGTTCTTGTCGGAAACGCGGTCAAGCAAATGGTTGGCGCCCAGCATGACGCATGTGGGGCTATCGCAAATTCGAACCGTTGTTTGCGGCTGTTTTGCAGCGTCCGATGTAACTTCCAGCATGGAATAGAATGTCGCGACGCCATACGCTTCGGCCGAAGATACGTTTTGTTCGCTGGCCGCAGCCGCAATGTCGTCTTGCATGATCCTTGCTTGTTCGCATTGAGTTCGTTGCAAGATAGGCAGGAGATGGCGCACATGGTTAGGAGACTGTCCCAGCATTCCGCCCGTCTTAGCGAATCCCGCGAACGCACCTTGGCGCGAATGTTCCTTCTCGCCATTCCTGTTTTGCTTCACGGCATACTCCCTTTCCGTTGTGTTTGCGACGGCAACGTCATGTTGTTTGTAGTACCGCCTTGAGGCGGAAGCCACTCATTGAAAGTCATTCGAACTTTGCTTAACCTAGCGTTGGGCGACCTATGTGCTACTCTTCCGCAGATACGCAAACCAATAGACCAAGCCCACTAGTCCTGCACCGCCGACGATGTTGCCGATGGTGACTGGCAGTAAGTTTCCGACCAGAAAACTATTCAGGTTCAGTTCGGGGTAAACGTCCTCCGAGCCTCGAGCCAGCATGCCGATCGGAATAAAGTACATATTGGCCACACAGTGTTCCATGCCCGTCGCCACAAACGTGGTGATGGGGAAAACAATGGCGGCAATTTTGTCGGTCACAGAACGAGCACTCATGCACAGCCAAATGGCCACGCACACCAAGGCGTTGCAGCCGATACCGGCAGCCATGGCTTGAGTGAAACTCAGATTGCACTTGCTGGCAGCAATTTTCATCATCGTTTCTCCGACGGCACCATTCGCTTGATTCGCAGCACCGGCAAAATAGACAATTGCCGCAGTGGCCAAGGCGCCCATGAAATTGCCAAGGTAGACCACAATCCAATTTCGCAATAACTTACCCGTTGTGATTTGACCACTAGCCCAGCCCATTACGATTAAGTTGTTGCCTGTAAAGAGTTCGGCACCGGCGACCACCACTAAGATCAGGCCGACGCAGAACACAAGACCTCCTAATACTTTGGTTACGCCAAACGGTAATGGTTCGACCGTCCCGGATGTCGCCACCACCGTTGCCAAGGCAGCGCCCCACGCAATGAAGGCTCCGCCGAGTAGTGCCAGGACGAACATGGTTGCTAAGTCCAAGTTCGCTTTCTTCTCGCCAACCTGTTCGGCCTTCCGAGCCATCTCGGGAGGCATCAGCGCGTCCAAACTGGATACCGTGTGTTGCGAATCGGTCATCCTTCCTCCTTTAGATTCCTATCAAACCGACATGTCTTTTCTCGCGTTATGCAAAAACAGGACCGTCAACAATGCGCACGCGAAACGTCTTGCCAACTGGCCAACGATTGACCCACAAGCACATTTTGGATGTGCGGGGCCGCACGGACAATTCGTCGTTAGCGCTCTTTTGCGCGCCGATGATCAGCCAGCGAACGGTTGGAATGCAATTAAACCGAACCGAAGCGACATGTAAACAGATTCGGCACAGAACCTGCAACGCACCGACGGCAATTGTTGGGATTGTTTTGACGAACAGGACGTTTTCATGGCCGTCGATCGTTTGCGAACGAAATACTACAACGCCACTGTGCGTTCGTTTCGTCGAATTCATGACGATTTGGCTATTCTGCGAATTGTCCCCGATCGAAAGCGATTTCGTTATCAAGCTGGGCAATACACGGTGTTGGGGCTGGGGAATTGGGAGCCGCGAATCGAAAACGCTCAACCAGAGCCGTCCAATGCCACTCGAATTCCCAAGTTGATTCGCCGAGCGTATTCCTTGTCGGCGAGAATTTTGGACGACACAGGCAACGTGGTCAAAGCCAATTCAGAAGACGAACTGGAATTCTTTGTCGCGTTGGTTCGAAACAATCCAGACGGTCCGGCTCCCGAATTGACACCTCGGTTGTTTACCCTCTCGGTGGGTGACCGCTTGCATATCGGAACGTCATGCCACGGAAGATATTCGCTGGATCATGTCCAGCCCAGCGACAATGTGGTCTTTCTGGCCACAGGCACCGGGGAAGCGCCACACAATGCCATGTTGGCGGAACTTTTGTCGATGGGTCACGCCGGCAAAATTCTTTCGGTGGTGTGCGTACGTTATAGCAAAGATCTGGCGTACCTGCCGACGCATCGATCACTGGAAACCAAGTTTTCCAACTACGGCTATTGTACTCTGGTTACTCGGGAACCGAACATTCCCAAACGATACATCCAAGACTATTTTGCGTCGGGCGAATTAGAAGCCGATTCGCAACTGACGCTGGCTCCGGAAAACAGTCACGTCTATTTGTGCGGCAATCCATCCATGATCGGTCTGCCGGAACGTTGCGAAGATGGTTCGCACATTTTTCCGCAGTCAACCGGCATGGTCCAATTGCTGATGGAACGAGGGTTTCATCTGGATCATCCTCGGCAACCCGGCAACCTTCACGTAGAAAAATATTGGTAAACGATTTACCGAACCCAATAGAAAGCAAATCATGAAAAACGAATTTGTCACCATTGACGGGAATGAAGCTGCTGCGCGAGTTGCCTTTGCGATAAACGAAGTCATCGCCATCTATCCTATCACGCCCGCGTCTCCCATGGGCGAATTTTCTGACGCTTGGGCTGCGTCTGGCAGGCCCAACGTGTTTGGACTTGTGCCGGATGTCATTGAAATGCAAAGCGAAGGAGGTGCGGCGGGTGCGGTGCATGGCGCGCTGCAAGGCGGTGCACTCACCACCACGTTCACGGCGTCGCAAGGCCTGCTGCTGATGATCCCCAATATGTTCAAAATTGCGGGCGAATTGACTCCGGCCGTCATCCACGTGGCCGCTCGGACGGTGGCCACGCACGCCCTGTCTATCTTTGGCGACCACAGCGACGTGATGGCCGTTCGTTCTACCGGATTTGCCATGCTGGCTGCGTCTACCGTTCAGGAAGCTCATGATTTTGCGCTGATTTCTCAGACCGCTTCACTTCGTTCGCGCATTCCGTTTCTCCATTTCTTTGACGGCTTCCGCACGTCGCACGAAATCAATAAGATTCACCCGCTGTCCGACGATGACATTCATTCGCAACTTGATCGCGAGTTAATTCACCAGCATCGCTCTCGCGCGTTGGATCCCGATCGACCAGTGTTACGAGGAACCGCGCAGAATCCCGACGTCTTTTTTCAAGCTCGCGAAGCTTCCAACTCGTTCTATGACCAAGTCCCGGCCAATCTGCAAAGCGAATTCGATAAATTTGCAGCGCGAACAGGCCGTAATTACCAAGCGTTTGATTATGTCGGAGCCACAGACGCGGACCGCGTCATCGTGGCGATGGGTTCGGGCTGCGGTGCGATCGAAGAAGCGGTCGAGCATCTAAATTCGCAGGGAGCGCGAGTCGGTTT
>JAGQOZ010000227.1 GCA_020426955.1 Planctomycetales bacterium | reverse complement strand
ACACTTCGTCAAGGCTTCCGAGAAACCCAGCGGTTGCGAGCAACCGGGGCTACCCACTGAGCGAGCCACTTTTTTACATCCTTGCAAAACCAGATACCGCAAGACCTTGCCAAATAGCTATTTACAGCATTCGACCACTCCGTGTAAATCTTAGATAGCCTCTATAATCCAAGAGGCTTCTGCTTGTTTTTGCATTGCGAGTGATGCCACCATGACAACGCTGATCCGCGATCCGATTTTGGAAGAACGAATTTTGACGGAACGTGCTGCTTGAGGTGCTGATCGGTTTGACGAAGTTTGGGACGGAGTCTACGTAATGCCATGCCCAACGACGAACACCAAATGCTGGTTGGCCATTTTCAGCGAATTCTAGACGAATTGGGGATGCGAGTCTCGGGCACGTTCGGCCGGGAGTGAATGTCTGTGATCGGACGGAAGCTTGGCAGCAAAATTGTCGCGTCCCCGATGTCGCCGTTTTTCTAAACAATTCAAGTGTCGTGAATTGTGATGCTTTTTGGTATGGCGGTCCCGATTTGGTGGTTGAAATTCTCAGTCCCGGAGATCAGGGGCGAGACAAACTGCCATTCTACGCGCAGGTGAAGACCAACGAGTTCTCATCGTGGACCGAAATCCATGGCAACTAGAATTGTACCGCTGGCAGGCAGCCACCAAATCAATGCAATGTGTTAGCGCGATCACAGTAGCCAGCAACGAACTGCCATGTGCCAAACAGTGCCGATTGGTCTGCAGCTGCAATCCGGAACACATCGCCGGGTCATTCTGATAGAACACAGGGATGGCCAAGAAACTTGGTCCATCTGATACTGCGTTTACCGTCCAGCCACATTCGGCGTTTGTTCGAAGTTGCGTTTCTACCGAGTTGCTCACATAATGCGAAGCTGTCGGTTTCTGGACGAATGGATATTTTCGCGCGAGTCTACCTGAATGCAACTCTATACCAAGATTCTGTTGGGCATGCTGATCGGCGTGGTACTGGGACTGCTGGTCGGTCCAAATTCATTCTTGTTGCCGCAGGATGGCGTCGACTTGACGTCGAATGCGAAGGTGCTAGACCAGCCGGACGGCCAAGAAGTGGCGGCGGCTAAGTTGCTAAAAACGGCTAAGCTGGTTGATCCGCTAGACAAAGACGCACAGTGGCTAAGAATTCGCTGGTCACTGACTTCGGCCGATATCCTAAAGCTTCGCGAAACCACCAACGTGCAAGGCTTGAAAGCGGGCAAGAAGCTAGAAGGCTGGGTTCGCAACGATCCGGCGAGTGTCCAGCCATTTGCTTCTTGGGGACGAACCTTGGTTGATTGGACCGAATGGATTGGTCGCTTGTTTCTGGCGTTAATCAAGATGGTGGTGGTGCCGCTGGTCTTCTTTTCACTGGTGGTCGGCGTGGCATCGTTGGGCGACTTCCGAGCACTCGGGCGACTCGGCGGACGAACCATTGCCTATTTCACTTTGACCACGGTGATGGCGTTGGTGATTGGGATGGGCATTGCCAATATCGTCAAGCCAGGAAAACTTCTGGGCGAAGACGACCGCAATAGTCTGCTCGCTTCGTACGAAGGCAGTGTGGGCGACACCGTGAACAAGGCCGTGGAAGCACCTTCGCTGGTAGACCAGATTGTTGGGATCGTACCCACCAATCCGTTTCAGTCGTTGGCTTCCGGAGACATGCTGCAAGTGATTTTCTTCGCGCTGATGGTGGGCATCGCGTTGACGATGATGAATACGGATCACGCTCAACCGGTGGTTGACTTGTTCGCTCGTCTCAATGACGCCATGGTCATGCTGGTGCATATTGCCATGGCGTTGGCGCCGATTGGCGTGGCCGCGTTACTATTCAAGGTGGTCGGCAGTACGGGGCTCAGCGTGCTGGCAGCGTTGGGCGTCTACTGTTTGGTGGTGGTGGTGGGCTTGGCGACGCATCTGTTCTTGACGTACGGTAGCGTGATTAAGTTTGGTGCCAAGTTGCCGGTGTTTGGTTTTTTAGGGGCGATCAAGGAGGCGCTGCTCATGGCGTTTTCTACGTCCAGTTCGTCCGCCACTTTGCCGGTGACCATGGAAGCGTGCGAAGACAACGTCAACGTTAGCGGTCGCATCACGTCATTTGTCTTGCCGTTGGGCGCGACGGTCAATATGGACGGGACGGCTTTATATCAAGGTGTGGCCGCCTTATTTATCGCTCAGATTTACGGCATGGACTTGGGCTTTGCCGATCAGGTCACGATTGTCGTATCCGCCACCTTGGCGTCCGTGGGCGCGGCGGGCGTTCCCGGCGCTGGCATGATCACGTTAGCCATGGTGCTGACGGCTGTCGGCGTTCCGGCGGAAGGCCTGGCGCTGATCTTGGGCGTGGACCGACTGTTAGATATGTTTCGTACCATGCTGAACGTCGTGGGCGACAGTACGGCCGCCGCCTTTATGGCTCGCTTGGAAGGCGATAACCTCCGCATCATGTCAGATGCCGAAGACAAGGAACGCGCAGACAAGGGTTTCGAACACCGTTTGGACCACCCGCCTCACGCCGTGCCTCCGCATGACGATTGAGCTGGATCATCTTCGCTTCGCCAGGACCAGCTCATTCGCCCATAGTTGATTTGCGTCGCAAAATGTGATGATAGTGCTGTGCGAAACGATGCGATTCGTCTCGTACATATTGCAACAGTCGTAGCGCGAAAGCGTGCCGGCTTAGACGCAGCGGTTCAGACTGTCCGGGAATGAAAATTTCTTCGTCTTTCTTGGCTAAAGAAATCACGGTCGGCGGGGCTAAGTCTCGTTCACGAAACGCAGCCATGGCGGCGTTCAATTGACCTTTGCCACCGTCAATCAGCAAGATATCCGGAAAAACTTCTCCTTCATCAAACAGACGTTGGTAGCGTCTCCCCACTACTTCGTGCATACTACGAAAATCATCAATCCCATCGACGGCGCGGATCTTGTATCGCCGGTAACCGGGCTTGAAAGGCAACCCATCAATGAACTGGACGACGCTGGCCACGGTTTGGTCTCCGCCTAGATGAGCAATATCGCAGCCTTCAATGGTGCGAGGTGTCTTGTCCAGCTTCAAGACTTTCCGAAGTCCGGCAAGGCCTTTCTTGGGATCTTGGTAGAAGACTTCGGGCTGAGCGTGCGTGTCAATTTCGCCTCGCTGGTCCAAGCGTTCCAGCATTTTGATTTCGTCGCGAAGTCGAGCTGCTTTTTCGAATTGCCGAGCCTGGGAGGCTTCTAGCATTTCCTCTTTCATCTGTTTCAGCAGCTTGGTCTTCTTGCCTTCCATGAACAACTGCAGACGCTTGATATCGTGGCGATATTCGTCTTTGCTGATTCGCAGATTGCACGGCGCGGTACATTGGTCAATGCTGGCCAGCAAACAAGGACGAAACCACTTCCAGCGTTCGTCCGCTTCTTCGATATCTAACGAACAGGTGCGAAACTTGAACACTCGCTGAAGAATCTGCACGGCTCCTCGAAGCGCACCGGCACTGGGAAACGGCCCAAATAGCTTCACGCCGGACGATTTGGGTTCCCGAGTTACTTCCACACGAGGAAAATCTTCGCGAGTAGTAATCATCAAATACGGGAACGTCTTGTCGTCTTTCAGTTCTTTGTTGTGTTTGGGCTGAATGTCTTTGATCAGTCGCGATTCAACCAGCAGCGCGTCGACTTCGCTTTCACATTCGATGAAATCGGCATCGCAAATTTCGCCCACCCAATATCTGGTTCGCGCATCTTCCTGCGCTTGCTTGGTAAAATAACTACCCGCTCGCGAACGCAAATTGGTAGCCTTGCCCACATAGATGACAATGCCTCCAGCATCTTTCATCAGATAGACACCTGGAGCCTGTGGAAATTCTTTCACTTTGGCGGCAGCGCGACGAAACTGGAAGACCTGATTGTGATCGTCCAGTGATTCTTCCGTCGCTGACGGAGCGTCGTCACGCTGTGGTTCTTCCGGCAGTTCTTCCGAAAATTCATTCGCATCGGGATGCATCGTATCTGTCCGCCTGTTTAGAAAACCGTTTGCTGACGATATTCTAGACCCGTTGTTCAAAAGCGGAAGTGCCAAATCGAACTTTGCGATCTACGGGTCAGTTAACCTGGCGACTTTGGAATCCGCCAAAGCTCGAAAGGACTTGGGAAGGGCGAGTAAGAAAGGCGTAGGACATTGCGGTTTGCATGAGAAAGACGGCAACATCGACTGACCAAGATGTCATTCGCGGATGAAATAGATACAGGCAGACCAACGCGGCGAAACCAATCACGATACACGTTAATATCTGATTCGAATTCATTCGCACTCGTTTCATCATCGCCGACAGAAGCTGTGCCGATACAAACGAAACAACCACAACTGCCAAAACTCCAAGTAATGGCAGACCAGAGTCGTTTGCGTCGGCCCAGCGAAACCAGTTTGTCTTGAGGATGAAATAGTGGATCGGCACCACCAGCAATGAAGCAATTCCTTCGATCGAAAATACCTGTCGTCCCTTGAGCAGGTCCCAGGCAGCCGCCAACGCGAACGAAACAGCCAACACCGTCAGGCTTAGCAAGAAGTAATCCAGCGAAACGGTCGTCCAGCGAAACAGAACGAACTGCCCTTTCAGCCAAACGACAGCAAACATGGTAGTTACTCCGGCCAGCGCGACACTTGCTACCATTCCGCCGTATCGAATCAGCAGTTGACGCGATGTCATCCTCTGTTGATGAATCTGCCTGCCGATCACATATCCTAACAGCGGATAGATCAACCACGGCGACGCCGGGTAAGAAACGTGGTCAATCGCCTGAACACCCAGCAGCCAAGTAATGAATGTCAGGGGCAGTAGCTGCTGAATTCGACTGCCTAATGCATAGCGGAAAACAAACAGGCACGCCGCCGCGGCCAGGATGGTCCAGCTGGACACTCGCAAATATCGCAACACCGACAAAACAATCGTAATGATGGCAATGAACGTCAGGAAATCGATGCCCCAAAGGGCATCGAAATGTGCAATGCGTTCCATGACTACTAAGACGCTGGCCTTGACCAGCAGATCCAACCAGTAACCGGTTGCGGTGGCCTTATGGTGATTCAATCCATATCCGACGCCCGTCACAAAGAAAAACAATACCGGTGCAAAGCTGCTCAAAAACAGGCCTGCATCAGCCACCGAGTTGTCTGTTTCCGTTAGGTTAAGCAATTCCAACCCGGCGTGATTTGCCACCATCATGATTACGGCAAAACCTCGGAGAATATCCAACGCGTGGAAACGGACGGCATTGGATTGGGCAGACATGCGAATCTGATTGCTAGAGACAAGGATCAAGAGTCATGTTGAAATGACAAAAAGGCGAATAGTTTGCATTCTTGCAAACCGTTCGCCTTTTTTGCGGTTAGGCCAAATGCCTAGCGAATGCTACCAGTCCATTCGCTTGCGTCGACGGCGATGCATGCCTCGTAAACGTTCGGGAGTACGAGAACGTTTGGAGGCGTGTTCGGGACGCTTGAGTTTCTTAAAACGGTTGGCGTCTTCGCGAGTACGATCTTCGTCTGGCGAAGTGTTGTCATATTCGTTCGGATTCGTTGCGGAATTCATTTGTTTTTCCTTTGCTTTCGGTTCACCCCAAGCCAATAACCCCTTATTGGCTTGTTTTGCGATTTGTCGAATCTAGCGTTGTGCTTCGGCTGCCAAGATGACGTGGGCCTGTTCACACAACGCCCCGATGTCGGCGGCATGTTCCAGTTCCACGCCGGGCAAATACAGCCAAACACCCAACTGCCGCGCCCAGATCTCTTCGCTGCAGTCGTTTTCGTGTCCGCAAACCGCTAATAAAAACTTTTCTTCAGTGACCAATTGCTGGCACAGCTGACGAAGTTCGTCGGAATTCGTATCCGAATTCAAATCCACAAACCCAATTTGGAAGTTTGTACGTCGAAACGCGGCCAATGCGTTCTGAATGTCAGAACAGACGACCGTATCCCACCCCGTGTCATTCGCAGCGTTGGAAATCATTTCTCGCAAATCATGCGAAAAAGAAACGACCAAACACTGGTGTGTCGTTACTTCGCCTGCATGCGATTCGGTGGGTCGACCATCAGCTTGCACTGAAGGCGGTCGAGTTTGTGTACGTACTTCGTTCATCAATTACCTGCCATCAAGCCTTGGTGAATTAACGTCAACGCATCTCCAACGCGTCTTCATCCAATTCCGTTAGCAACCTTCGTACCGCGAGTATCCGTTCCTCTCGAAAGCGCTAACCTCAAACCTGGGACGACCAATTCGCTCCAAGACCTCCTTATCCTTTACCCTGGTGACCGTTCGTTCCGTCCGGCTACGCTGCCACGGTCAATGTATTCTGCGAATTCTTCGAACCAAGTGATTCGAAGCTACCAATTCAGCTTCTTACGTCGACGACGATGAATCCCGTTAAACTGAACCGGAGCCTTTGCGCGGCGACGCGACGCGGCGCGACTTCGACTCGAATGACTCGGAGCCCGATGCGACGCCTGTTTCTCTCGATTCCGATAGCTGAATTCGTGTTCGTCAAAGTTGGAAATCGCAGCATTCATGACTTCATCCCTTTCATGAAAAAAAACGTGCCTTCACTAACACTTGCCCTTACGATCTGTGGCCAGACATTTACGCCTAGCAAGCCCACGAAATCGCAATCCATTCGCCAATGTTCCTCGAACAGCACAAACACGATTTTGTGCCGTCAGCAAACACTGCTAGACAAACGCACAAGTGCGCGTACCCAGCAAACGATGCTTGCATTGCAGTGAAAGCAACCACTGTGCCAGCAGTGCTATCAGTGGTCTAAGAAATCTTCACGTCCGTTAGAAAGAAGCCTGAAATCGACACAAAATTTGATCTGGCCGCTTCGCCATAGAACCTGCGTCTCATCAACCTGGTGAAACACTTGTAACGCCAGATCGCCAAACCATTGATCACACAACGACTTAGCATTGATTTCTTCAATTTGGTGAAACATCACCAGCTTAGTGAGACAGCTGAAATCCCGTAAAATCAGCCGTTTTTCAACGAAAACGGGCAACCACAGACTGTGATTGCCCAGTAAATGCTACCGATTTTGCAAGTGTCGACGGCAGCGCCGGCTTACCATGGACCCCGGATGTAATAGGTTCCCATTTGGTTTGTATTGGACGGCCAAATTGGCGCAGGCGTTGCAACCGTACCGGTCACGGGATCTACGTAGGGCCGACCAAATTGATGATGGATAGGAGTCATGGTGGTTCGGCCCACGCCCCAGCTATATTGCGTCTGCATGGACGCGGTGGGCGGAACAATCAACGCCAGTGGATGGCCCCAGCTGGGATGATAATACGAATTGTGCCAAGACGTATTCGCGCCGTGCCACGCGGCACCTCGATCCATATGCGTGCCGCGAATTGCCCCTGGCTGGAAGTGCTGACCTTGGGCCAGCGACGAAAGGCCGCCCACCAAAGCCGTGATCAGAATCAATAGTCGAATGCGGTGCATGGTATGTGCTCCGTTAGTTTTGCTTGCTGAAGGGAAGGGTCGAATCAGATCTACCAGAACAAGGCCGGCTTATCGAGTGCCGTGCGACGGACGCCTCGCAAGACGCTGTGAATCGGATTGTGATACCAATGCACCGTTGTACGATTCATGCCCATGCCGCCGTTATAATATTGGTGATACGTTCGATGATGCTTGTACAGAAATTCGTGTGGCATCAACGGTTGATAAGTGTAATAGGTGTGACCTACCAGCGAAGGTGTTGGATACGGAGCGGGATAGGCGGCCGCCGTGTTACCCATGTTGTTCGGAGCGTACACGTTGAAGAAAACGTCAGGCTGCGAATTTTCCGTCAACGGCTGATTCCAAGCACAGCTCTTGCCGCAGTTGCGATTCAAGATCGGCGCCAGCAAATTGCCGAGCCCCAGTCCGCCGCAGCTGGCACAACTACCCGTCGCGCAACCACCATCGAATCCGCCACAGCCGTTGTCGCACGTGGCGCATCCGTCACCCACATACGCTCCGGACGATTCGCCACAGTTACAATCTTGGGCATAACTCTGCGTTACCATCCCGGCAACGACAGCACACGAAGTAAAGAAAAGACGCCATTGAGAGAATTCGCGGGGCCGCATGGCCTACTCCTTCTTGATTGGTAGGAAACGAGCAATCCGGTGAATCAACCATCCGTCAGGACGCAGGTTCGTTCGGTACACTCTGAAATGGAAAGGCGGGACCGTTTGGGTAGGATTAGGGGTGAGCGACCAGCTCGCGACGGCTCGCATCGAGCCTACTTCGCTGCTTCGCAACGAATAGAGCCGGTCCGTAGTGTTTGTCGGCTGGTATCAATCACACGGGTGAATCTTTATTTGCCACGCCTTCAGAGTTTGCCGAAACTGCCGCAAGTCCGAAGTTTTCGCCATCTACGTGGACACACAGACATGAACCGCAAAGTCCACCCAGCCTTCCGGGCTTGACGCCAGCGGTTCGCCAAGGAATGCTATTTCCATTTCCGCTCCGCCGGTGCCTAGCCTGCTTGGCGATTGCGTCCAATGTCGCCATACGGCTGGGCGTGCGACAGGATCGTGATTTCGACTGGCGATGCGAAGAAAAAAACTTGGTGACAATCGGCAAATCAAGGCGATACAGTTCGAATTCACGGACTTGCGGAACAAGCGATTCGATTCACTTCGATGCGAAGCAGGCGGCGACAACGTTTTCGGCCAAGGCTTCGTCCGCCAGTGCAGGCATGCTTTCACCGCAGATACGAATGCACCGGATGGTTCGAAATTAAATTGACGCGCAGCTTTGAGATTATGCACGGAGGAGGATCCCGAGTATGGCAAAACGCCGTACCAAATCTAGTTCAGCCAATCGGTCGGCCGCCAACAATGGTGCGCCGAAAACGCGACGCCGTAAATCCAAATTAGATTCCTCGACGCCGCCCGCCGCCGAACTGCAACAGATTGAACCTGTCGCGCTGCGCGAAGCGGCGCAAGACCGCTATCTGAATTATTCGCTGTC
>JAGQOZ010000226.1 GCA_020426955.1 Planctomycetales bacterium | reverse complement strand
TGCGCAAGGTCCATTAGCTTCTTTTCGTAGTGACTCAGTTCCGCCGTATCTTTGGATCTAGCTTCTTTCACCGCGGCGTCAAAGGCTTCCAACTGCGGTGCGATTTCGCTGATAGAATAGCGATAGCCTTTGCGACGCTCCATGCCCAATAGCTCCAGCACTTCCAAGTCGGTAATTCGGATCACTCGATGCTGCTGCCATTGATTGGCGTCGTTAATCATGTCCATTAGCCAGCGAATCGCAGGTTGGCGTTCATGCGTCAGCTTGTGAACGGCCGATTCGACGTCCAGAATGGGCTTGTCCACTTTTTGCGTGACCAGTTCGACTAGTTTCGCGACACCCACATACTTTTCGCCGGTGGTCTGCTGCACCGCGCCGTCTAGATCCGCTTCTGAAAGAGTCGACCATTTTTGCGAAATCTGCTTTTTGATTTCAGGCCACTCGGTCAGCAATTGTGCATCGGTTAGCTGGCCGGAAAACGTTTCGCGTTCGCTCAACACTCGCAGATTATTCCTGGCCAACGTGTCCCACGGTTTGATTCGCCCTTGATAAATCACCGGCAAACGTCCGGCCGCAGCCAAGTCCATGGCAGCAGGTTCCAGCTTTTTCGGAGACGCAACCTTGTAGAACATACTGGCAGCCAATAGCCCAAACACCACCGGCAGAATCCACTTTTGTACCGAAGTTAATGTGACGTCTGACACGCTACCAACGGGTTTGTAGTTGGCTAAAGTCAAAATGAAATGGTAGGTCATGCCGATGATTGAAATCATGCACGACACATACGGAATCATCCAACCATGATTCTTGACCACTTGCAGCGTAGATGTTTCTTGGCCGGTAAACGGATCCATAAAATAGTTGGTTTGATAGAACGTTTCGCCGCTAAAGCGCAGCGGGTTGTTCATCCAGATCTTACGAACATCCGTTTCACCGTTGATGGAAATGGTGGACTCGTAGGCCCTAGCCATCGTCGTTCCCAAATAGTCTTTCTTGGCCACATCAATCAGCTTGATTTCATACGGTTTGTACAACCGCTTGAATCGCAACTGAATGTCATACGCTTGGCCTGCCACGTCAAAACGCTGAGCGTCAAAACTCAGTTCAGCGCCGCCTCGCATAAATAATTGGCTTTGTGACAACAGATAGACACCCAAGTCCTTGTCTTGGTCGTCTTTGATGCGAACGTAGACTGCGGCCAAGTCGACGGAGTCACTCTTGACGCCGGACGCAGCCTTCATTTCATCTACGTGCCAACGCTGGCCGTTGCCTTGTATTTGGTCCGCATATTTTTCGCTCGGTCCCTGTTCAATTCGCGAGTTCCGCAAGAATTCAACCACTTCGATTCGAAACGGCAGACCGTCCAGTTGTACCGTAGCGCCGTTAGCAAATTCGGTTGTTTTGGCGTTTTTGGTGAGCGGGATCGCGCGTACGTCGTCTTTGCCAGCGTACTCCGAATTGTTCGAATCGATCACCGCCAGTTCGAGACTGCGAATATCCTGCGCGTAGGCGCGAGTTTCGCCTTCCGTGATGGTAATTTGTTGTTCCACGTCATATTGACTGACAAACCACTGGCCGAACATCATCAGGCCAATGCCCAAATGCAGCACGACCACACCTGCTTTGCGGCGGTATAGTAGAACAGCGCCGATCATCAAGATTACGCCGGCGGCGGCGCCTTGAATCAACTGCCATACAATTCGCATGGCGGATGGTCCAATGTATGTGCGATCGCCGGTGACCCACAGCCAACCAGAAACCACGGCCAGTATTATTCCCGCCGCACCTGAACAGATACGCAGCGTCTTGGACGCTCGCTGACCTGGCTTGGCCGCAAATGCATACAGGATTTCTGCGCAGGCGAGTGCTGAAAGGCCTGCTTTGACAAACGACCAAAGTTGCTCCAGCGGAATGGGTGGTTCCCCTTGCAGCCCTTCTTGGTCGTGTCCAGCAGTAACAATCAAATAAGTAAGTAGTAAGCCAGTCGCGACCGTACCGAGTCCCGACCACAAACGAGTTCCGCGAGCGTGAATGCGATAGCGCAAGGCGTGTGCCGCTGCTAGATTGACAAACATCAACAGACCAATCAGCGCGCCGCCGGGAAAAGTGAAACCATTGGTCAGCCAATTGGAAACGGCCAGCCAGCCGCTATAGCCTAAGATCAAGCCGGGAAGAAAAATCGTACCGGTTCGCGTCTTTCCGTTGGCACCCACCAAACCGGCAGAAAGGAAACCGAGTGCCGCAATGATGCCAGCCAGTCGTTGACCTGCCATTTCTTCGGAAAGATCGGGCAACCAAGTTCGAGGAAACAAGACTTTGGCTGGTACGTGAGCAATCCAAAATGGCTTGAAATACTCCTCCATTACCAACCAAATATCGTTGTCTACTTGGGCGAACGTACCAATCAAGATGATGGCAATTGCGAAGCCGAATAAAGCCACAGTTAGTTTCAACGAAGCCAACGGCTTGAGGATGGTTCGGACGATATCGGTGATCGAACGTGATGGCGTAACCGAGTTAGTTTCGACACTCATGCTTATTCCATACTTGCGTTAATGGTTCGAATTTCACGAACAGGTTCATTCGACAAATGAAATGGATTGGACGAATTCCATGAACGCGGCTTGATGTTGGTTCGCGAGTTCTAAATCTCCGGCGAATTTGATGAACCACGACCGATTTGATTGAAAGATCAGTGCCGCGTAGGTTGCCTTGCCTACATCCGGATTCTCCAAGAAAACGACGTCGGCCGTTCCCGATCCCAAATCCACGGACTGCACGCTTTCGGACAGTTCCGCTTCGGACATCGGCGGCAGTTGCAATTGACCTCGCCAACGATTCACATTCGGCAATCGCCCACCACCATCGCCGCCCAAGGGAGTGATAGTCAGCACCACTTCCTGACCATCGGCTTGGACCTGCAGATTGGCCACGCTCATGGTAGTCGGAGCAACTTGTTGCCAACCTTCGGGCACATCAAACTTGATGGGAAGCTCTTGATTCCCAGCCGGTGACGGCGGTGAAGTCTTCAGTGGCGGATTAGCTGTCATGCCGGCCATGGCGTTGCCGCTGCCCTGGCCTTCAATGTCGATCAACCAAGTTTCGAAGCCGCCGACACTGCGTTTCTGGGCGTTCTTTTCCAAATCTTCCGCAGACCAGGGCGGCAATTGCAATTGGCCCAACCAACGGTTCACGTTTTCCAAAACATATTCGTTGAGGTCTCGGTCGGGTACCGGCAAACTACTGACGGAAATCTCTTGCCCGTCCTTCGCTAGTGTCGCGAAACGAAAACCTCCGCCCGGTCGATTTTCCCAACCACCTGGCAATGTCCAGTTAGGCTGATCACCATCAAACGTTACCGAATCCAGAATGACCGAAAAATCATCTGCCAGATTCGACACCTCGGTCGGTTCGCCCTGCAATTTAAAGAACCAAGCGGCACGGTCCTTGACCGTCAGCGATGCCAGCATCTTCTGTGGCGACGCAACAGCCGAACTGTTCGGCGAAACGCTGGCTGGCATTTCGGCCGAAACCACTCGTTGCTCCGATTCCACTTGATAGCGTTCAATCTGTGCAGGCTGCGAACAACCCACTTCCAGCGCCAGACCAAACAACAACACCCAACGAATAAGGCGATTCATGAATACGAAATACCAGAAAAATGGGACACTTTGACCGCAACAAAATAGAGGGTTGCGATACTAGGCGGGAATAGTTTCAATCGCGTCAACGCCTGAAAAACGCCGACTCTGCCAGATTATAGGGCCCCAACCGGAAGATAGTACAGGCGGTTATGCAAGACACCGCCTGTTTTCCAAACATTGCCGGACGGATCGGTTAAGAATGATCCGCTCGGGCAATCACTATTATTTGCTAATGCCCATCATGCTAATGATGGTATCCATCAGAGGACTTCGATAGCTGAGATCTTGATTCCAGCTCCAAATGTTGTTGATCAGGTCCATCATCATGGTACCGGTGATGCCTAAGACCAAAACAATGGTGAACAGACCTAGCACATTCCAGATGGAATATTCCGCTTCGGTCGATTGACGAACTGACGTAGACGCCAATGCTGCTCCGGCACCGGCAACCGCCGCGCCGCCGGCTACCACGGTAGCCTCTTCTTCGAATCCGCCGACCGATTCAAAATCAACCGCATCATCTCCGAATCCACCGGCGTCCACTTCGGCAAAATCGTCCACACCCAGTCCGCCGGCGTCACCTAAGATGGTTGCGGCGGATTCGTCAAATTCTTCCGAATCCAACGCAATGACTTGTGAACCGCTGTCCGATTCTTCGTCCAAATCGCCGCCCATGGGAGTGAGCAAGAAGTCGTCGTCAGACTGAACATCGGTTCCGGCGTCCAGATCAACGGCATCATCCACGACGATCATGTCATCTTCACCTAATTCCAGCGATTCGATGGACGATCCACCGGCCAGATCCAACGGTTCTTCCAACGAAAGCCCGCTGTCAGATGGCGAAGTCAGATTGATTCCGCTGTCACCAGCACCGCCGGTGACATCGCTGCCCGATCCTCCAAGCACAAAATCATCGTCACCCAAGTCCAAATCGATGGCTGAACCAAATCCGCTGGCACTGGCACTGGCGTTAGGCGATTTACTGGCTTTTTCGTGAGGTTCGTCCAAATCCAAGCTGCCACTATCTTCCAGCTTCAATTCGTCGTCGTCCAAGGACAAGTCGATATCATCGTCGCTTGATTCCAACGACAGATCATCTCCTAATTCGTCGGCCGCCATTGCCAATTCGGCCGAACCGGATTCGACCGGCGAAGCATCCATGTTTAAAACGTCCGAACCCGCGAGACCGAGTTCACTGTCGGAGGACGAGACGACATTCGAACCGGAGGCCAAGCGTAGTTCCGAACCGCCTTCTTCGATTGGCTGGATATCGCTTTCACTGCCCAAGCTCAAATCAGGTTCGCCAATCACGGTGCTGCCTGTCCCATCGTCCGTCTTGGCCAATTCGGCTTCACCTAGTGATACCGATTCTTCCGCGTCGCCACCCAGATCCAAATCATCTAGGTCGAGCGTCAGTTCTTCGTCCAAACTGACAGAATCATCGCCAAGCGAATCGGCAGTCGGCAGTGACGGTGCGGCACCCAGCGTGATACCTCGTTCCGCCGCAATTCGCTCCAGCTCTTGTTCCTTGAATTTCCAAGTCGAACCATCGCGGTAACCGAAGATTTCGTTTCGGCTACGCATTTCCGTTAGTTCGTCGGGGCTAATCCCCAATAGCTGAGCGGCTTCTTGCAATTGGATCAGTTTGGCCATCGGCAACTCCAAGGGGCACATTGCCCTAGCCATAAACTAACCCCAAAGAAAACTTCTAGCGGGGATGGACTAGGGCGCGAATCTCTTCTGGTAGAGGCTTTGTTCCGTTGAATTCATCCATCATAAAGTCCCAGCGCAAGTTGCGAACACTCTTTAAATTGATTTCACCCGTTTTGGATTCAACCAAATAAACACTCATCACTTGCTGCTGACGGTCGATCACCGTAATCAGTTGATCGCCCGTAGGTGTCGTTGCATTCATTGCCAACAACCCTTCCGCTGACGACGCAGGTTGATGAACTTGGGCTTGCAATGTCGTTTCAGCGGTACGAACCGACATTACAGCTACTGTTCCCAAACAGGACGCCATCGCGATCGCCAACATGGTCCCACGCATGAATCACTCCTCCATAAACGAATCGAACGCGAGACAAATGTCGCGACTTTTCCAACCCTTATTGTAAAACAGAGCACTTCTGATTCAAGTAGTTCTTTACCGAAATCCAATCGCTGGAATGGGTTACGAACAGTGCCAAATGTACCGATTTAAAGGAATCCTCCTACTTCTCGGTGCCGTTACCACGGTTCCCCTTAGCGTCGAATCTCGGTCATGGTAAAAAACAGTTGACTTGTTCTTCAAACCAGGATCCAAACTCATGTTTTGTGTCACTCGGCAAATTGACTTCTGCTACGGCCATCGATTGTTGAACTACGATGGCAAATGCAAAAATCTGCATGGCCACAACGGCCGAGCGGTGATTTCGATCGCGTCAAGCGAACTAGATTCGCTCGGAATGGTGCTCGATTTTTCTGACATCAAGAAAACGGTCAGTCAATGGATTGATGATCATCTGGATCATCGCATGATCTTGCACCGAGACGACCCCGCCGTCCCTTTTCTTACCGAATTGGGAGAACCACTTTACCTGGTCGACCAGAATCCGACCGCAGAAAACATCGCCAAGCTGATTTTTGATTTTGCGGATGGACAAGGATATCCGGTCACTCGAGTTGACCTGTGGGAAACTCGCAGCTGTTACGCCAGCTATATTTCGGACACCCTGGGCTGAATGAACGTTGGGCGTAACAACCGAATCCAACGGTTTCCAGAGAAAAAGGTCGGCGCATAAATAAGGCCCGAAATCGCTGGTAGCGAAAATTCGGGCCAATTCCCCCCTGGGTATTCAAATGCATTGCACTTGTCCCAACACCAATGCTTATCGGCCTAACAAACGGCAAAGTTTAGCCAATTCGCGCCACGAGAAAAACTCCCGCAGACGTTGGCTACATTACCGAGCGAGTGTTCGCCAGAAAGAATGTCCAACCTGCTGAATTGTGTTGGACTACCAAGAAACGGTAACGTCGACACCAGGCTGAATGCCCAAGAATTTCGAGATATTGTCGCCCACCAGCGTCAGTTCCAAGAAACCACTGTGTCCCATCAAGGCCATGAACGTCATTTCCGGTTGATCGTGATCGGCCGGAAATATCTTGCTGGTGACATGTCCATCACACGTCACGTTGGCGCTTTCCGTCGGAACAACTCGAAGTCGATCATTGGCGATATCCGATACTGCATTTCCTTCTGGAGAAATTGATACGATCTTACCAGTGATAGTTCCGGCCACGGTAGTTCTCCGTTGACATGCTGGGCTGAATACGAGCCCGTAGTCTACGAAACCCTCGTAAGAGGGCCAAGCTTAAGTTGGACATTAAAGGTCAAAATCGAAACATTTGCACCTTTTTAACAATTAAGGCGGTTTCATTCGAGTCGAACCGCCGTTCCAACGCCCGCTGACAGTGCAGTCGCAGCATTGCCACCAACCACAGCAATTTCCAAATATTCGCTGGAACCGAACAGCGCCACCACCGAACCATCTGCTGCGTCGCCATAGGTTCGAGTAATCCTGCGGATCACGTGTTTTTCCAAGCGAACGCAAAGATCTGATTTTGCCAGCACCGATTCCACTTGCTGGCGACTCAGATTCGAAATCAAATTTCCAAACGAATCGACGTACACAATCTGGCCCTGTATGCCATTCCCTTCGATAACAACCGGCGGGAATTCGATGCGAACCACTTGCTCCAGTGGCACCGCGGATCCGATCTTCTCGAATTGATTCGCATCGGCTGCCAAAGCTGCCGCTACCGGCGCCATGATGTCTCGGCCATGAAACGTATCCGAAACTTCCGATCGCCAGAACGAACGATCTTCCAACCGACGGACGTCGCAATCCGGCTTGTCGAAGAACATCGAAAACAGTCCGTTGTCTGGTCCAATCAGATATTGCTTGCCCGACCTCACACACAAGATATTGCGTTCCGTGCCCACTCCGGGATCCACCACCACGACATGCACCGCGCCCGGCGGAAAAAACATAACATTGGTCGGCAACAAGAACGCGGCTTCCCGGACCGATTGTGGAGCGATGGAATGCGTGACATCCACAATGCGACAGTCGGCCAGACGACTATAAATGACGCCCTTCATTTGCGCCACATAAGGACTGTCAGCGCCAAAGTCGGTGGTCAATGTGATCAGCGGCAATCGGACATGACTCATGGTTTCCCAATCGGACACGCAGAATCAAGGATCAGGACTACAATTCCGCAATCAGCTTCAGACACGTTTCTCGCACCACGGCGGGATTGACATTCGGATTGACCTTCTTGGCCATGCCAATCATGGCTCCCACCGCTTGCTGTTTGCCATTCTGCACGTCGGCTACAATCTGCGGACTCTTCTCCAAGAGTTGGCGACACAGGTCGACGATTTCATTTTCATCGACTTCTTGAATTCCCAGTTTTTCCATTGCTGCGGGCGCCGATAAACCGTGGGTCAACATTTCCGCAAAGACATCCTTCGAACGAGCGTTATCCACTTTGCCGGCTTCTAAGAGTTGCAACAATTCCGCCATCGAGTCAACTGACACTGGAAACTGTTCGATCGAAATCGACTGTTCCTTCAGCGTTCGCAAAATATCTTGTTGCAACCAATTGCTGGCTCGCTTCCCAGCACCGCTCTTATCTGCGAACGCCACAAAGTAATCCAAGACATCGGGACCTTGATTGACAATGACATCGGCGTCGTAATCCGAGATGCCGTATTGCTGGACCAGATCACTGCGAATTTGCTGAGGCAACTTGCCTAGTTCGCTACGAACCGCTTGAATCTGTTCATCCGTCACAGTGACGGGCAGCAGATCGGGGTCGGGAAAATATCGGTAGTCACTCGATTCTTCTTTGCTCCGCTGCCCCTTGGTCACTTGCAGCGAATCATCCCAGCCACGAGTCTGCTTGGGGACATCACCCAAGCGTTTGCCCTCTTCCAAGAAGACGTCGTACTGGCGTTCTGCTTCAAACGCGAGCGCTCGTTCCACCGCGCGAAAGCTATTCATGTTTTTGATTTCGACAATGGGCGTGGGAATGCGGTTTTCACCATCATGCATATGCAAGTTGATGTTCGCGTCGACTCGCAAACTTCCTTCTTGCATATTGCAATCCGAAACGCCCAAATAGGTCAGCAGCAATTTCAATTCGGTCAGATAAGCTTTCGCTTCCGCGGGCGAACGCATGTCGGGTTCGCTGACAATTTCCAACAGCGGAGTGCCGGTGCGATTCAAATCGATTCGACTGTCCGCCGTTCCCGAAACTTCATCGTGCATGCTCTTACCCGCATCTTCTTCAAGATGTGCGCGAGTTATGCCGACTCGTTTCGGTTC
>JAGQOZ010000225.1 GCA_020426955.1 Planctomycetales bacterium | reverse complement strand
ATCATGGCGTTTGCCCAGGTTTCACTGGTTTGGGGCGGCATGACGATATGGAATCGAGCGTCCATGTTGCCGATGGAGATGCTGTGGCCATGGTCCAAGTCCGCATGGAAACGGACTGTGTTTTTTGCGCTGCTGACGCATATCATGATCATGTTGAGTTGTACTTTCATGGTGGCCGCAGCGACACGAATAGTTCTGCTGGATTTTCCCAGCGGGTTGAGCCTCTTGCGCAGCGTCGTGGCGACCTTGGCGGTAGCGATTGTGATTACCTCACTGCTGACTCTGGTGGTCACCATGCGGAGCGTCTGGCTGGCCGGCTTCCTGGCATTCGTTGGTCTGTACATTGGACCAGTACTGGCGATCATCTATTTTGATGGCGTGATGGGGCTTTCTCAGGCAGCGGACGGACCGCTGGAACAGTTTCTGAATCAACCGTGGCAGATGCCGTTGTGGCTGACGTGTAGTTTGTTCGCGTGGATTTTTTCTGCGTGGAACTGGCAACGCACACAATGGTCTGGAATCCGTTGATCGACTGTCCATTGCAGACTGTGACAAAATCACGGACAATTCTGGCGATTTCATTTCCAATTCCATTCCGCCAGCGTGACATGACGAAACATCTGACGTCATGCCGCCAGCTGGACAACACCCGCCATTGGATCTGCCATGATTTGTTCCCGAATTGTTCGTTCGACGTTTACTTTTGCTATGACGCTGATAGCCTGGTGCGGCTGCCTGACCGGCCATGTTCGCTCTGAATCGCCATCAGCCGAATGGACCAAAGTCAACCTATCGTCCTTGCCGTCGGTGCCTGTTCCGGCAGAAGAAGATTGGTTGATCCATTCGCCGGACCGCAAATCGAACTTGTTTCGCAGCGAACACAATGAACTGGTGATGGATAACGGGTTGATTCGGCGTTCGTTCTTGTTCGAACCGAATCTGGCGTGCGTCGCATTGGATCAGCTGCAAACGGGCGAATCGTTTCTGCGTAGCATTCGACCGGAATGTCGAATCGGCATCGACGGTACGACCTACGACGTTGGTGGTTTGCACGGGCAACCGGTGGACAATTTTTTGCGGCCGCAGTGGTATTCGCAGCTGACGAATCACCCCGAATCGTTCCAGTTGCAAGACGTGCATGTTCGTCCCCTGCAAGCTCGGTTCCCCTGGAAAGCTCGCACAACATGGATGGCCAATCCAGTTGCCTGGCCGCCAGCAGGAATGGAAGTCCGCTTTGACTTTGCCGCTCCGACGGCCGCCAATTCCATTCGCAACGTCAATGTTTCCGTGCATTACGAGCTGTATGATGGACTACCATTGCTTTGCAAATGGTTGACCGTTACCAACGCCAGCGGTCGAACGATTCGCATCAACCATTTCACCAGCGAGATTCTGGCGTGCGTGGAAGCGTCCAGCCAAGTGGAAGATTTGGCGGAACCGTTGTATCCCAATTTGCATATTGAAACTGACTTTACCAGCTGCAGTATGCACGGCGCCAGTGCTCAGCGAGATTCCGTCTACTGGCTTCCTGATCCCAGCTACCAGACACAGGTCAATTACCGTTTGGAATCGAAGTGTTTGCTGGAATGCCGTCCGCCACAGGGACCGGAAGTAGACGTTGCAAACGGTGACACGTTTGTGTCATTTCGAACGTGGATTTTGGCGAATGAAAACCGCGATGAAGACCGGCAATCATTGGCGTTGGGACGAATGTACAAGACCATCTCGCCGTGGGTCACGGAAAACCCGTTAATTCATCATGTTCGCAGTGCGAACCCCGACGCCGTTCGGCTGGCCATTGACCAATCCGCTGAAGTTGGCTTTGAACTGGTCATCATGACGTTTGGCAGTGGTTTCCAGATTGAAAACGAATCACCGGAATACTTGGCTGAAGTCAAGAAATTAGCCGACTACGCGCACAGTAAAGCAGTGGCGTTGGGCGGTTATTCGCTGTTGGCCAGTCGGTCTATTGACGCCCAGAACGACGTTATCAATCCAGAAACGGGAAAGCCCGGCGGGTTCGCTCGCTTCGGCAACAGCCCGTGTTTGGAAAGCGAATGGGGCCAAGATTATTTTCGAAAACTCTATCAGTTCTATGAAAAAACGGGCTGCGATGTGCTGGAACATGATGGTTCGTATCCAGGTGACGCCTGCGCTTCACACGATCATCCTGGGCATCGCGGCTATGAAGACTCTCGTTGGCGACAGTGGCAAACTATCAGCCAGTTTTATCAATGGTGTCGAGGTCGAGGTATCTATTTGAATGTGCCGGATTGGTATTTTATGCATGGCTCAAGCAAGAATGGCATGGGCTATCGCGAAACAAATTGGTCATTGAATCGTGATTATCAAGAAATCATCGAACGGCAGAACATCCACGATGGCACTCGATTCAAACTGCCTACCATGGGCTGGATGTTTGTGCCGTTGACCGAATATCACGGCGGAGGTGCGGCGGCGACAATCGAACCACTGCACGAACATTTGGACCACTATGAACGGCGTTTGCAAAATTTGTTGGGAGCGGGAGTGCAGGCCTGTTTCCGAGGTCCGCGAATTTACGACACCGAAGAAACCAAACAAATGGTCAAGCGATGGGTCGATTTTTACAAACAGCGTCGAGCGATCCTGGATAGTAGTCTGCTGCCGTTACGTCGAGCGGACGGGCGAGACTGGGACGGCTGGCTGCATGTGAATCCGTCGCTGGAAACACCAGCGCTGGCCATGATCTACAATCCGTTGGATCGGGAAATCGAACGAGAAATCCGCATTCCGTTGTACTATTCGGGACTCAGCAAAATGGCCAGCGTACGCATCGCCGATGGTGCTCGACAGGAGTTGCCATTGGATCGCAATGAAACTGTTCGAATGAAGGTTTCTCTGCCGGCGAAGAGTGCCATTTGGGTCGAATTTTCCGCTGCCGCGCCGAGCAAGTAGCAGGGGAACCGGCGAGCCTCGGTGGCGGACAGCATCGGTTGGGTTGGCAAGAAGTGTGGCCGCCGTTCGGCACAACCTCATATGTGGCTAACAGCATGCGTGGCGCCGATAGTATGAGATTCGTCCGGCGGCAGTTCGATTTGATTCTGGCGAATCGCCGCCGTTTCGACGCAACACATATGAGGCCATTCGTTGTCTCCAAAATCGCTCATCCGCTGCGACTTTTCGATCCACGGATTCCAAACCACGGTTGATGGCGAACCAAACTTTTCGATCTGAATACAACGGCCCCAACCGGAATCGACAATTTGAATTGCGTCGGTCGTATCATAGTAGATTCGATCTGTTTCTTGAGTGAAGCGAATCGCCCGTTGGACTGGCGGGTACAGCGTGCCGCTAAGCTGATCCAGGAACCTCGCTTTCTGTAAACCTAACACTTCAACTTGTTGGACGTGCGACAGCGAAAAATAGCTGTGCAGCGCCACTTCAAACGTTTGCGTCTGATCTGACGTATTGGTGACGGTCAGTCGAATCTTCAGTGCCGGGCCGAATTCCACTTCGTACAAAAGACGAAACGGCGGCAACGCCAGCCCAAATGTAAACGCCACGCTTTGGTGTTCTTCGGCCAACTGGACGTTCTGTAGCTCCCACAGTGAAACTCGAGCGGTCCCGTGGGCGGGCGCTTGTGGATCGTTTTGGTTCGCAGCGAACCAAGGAAAGCAAATCGGCACGCCACCTCGAATCGGTCGATCCGGCGCGAACGCAGACGATTGACTGGTGAACAACAGGTCACGTTCGTTAACGGGACGATACGATGCCACATGGGCTCCGTGTAAAAATATTCGACCCGTACAGACGTCCGTGGTGATCTCACACGCGTTCAAATCACCAAACTTCACAAATTGAATCCTGTTAGGAACTTGAAACCGGTCCCAGTATTTCATTTAGAATCCTTTGTCTGTTGTTAAGGAAATGAATTTACAAATTCCTCAAAATCACCTAATTGACAAACTGAATTAGCATGCGAAAATCCCAACCGTCGCACATGGGGTGCGATAAGAAGATTAACATGTTTGACACAATGAGGTGCCGCTAATGACTACGACAAAAATTCGAAACACTCTTGCCAAGGTTGTTATCCTTTGCTGTTTCTTGGGTCTGACACTGCAGGCCAATGCCGCGTCTATTCTGATTGACGACTTTGTTACGACGCAATCCATCACGGCCACTGCTTCTTCGCCTAATGCATTTTCATCCGTAGCTGCTGCGGAGGCCTTGGGTGGCGAGCGAGACATGGAGTTGCAATTGACCGGAGGTTTCACAAGTTTAACACTCAGCGCCAACCCGTTTGGCGGAGAACTATTAGTACATGATTCTGGCGCTACGGTAACCGGCTCGTCCGTCACAGTGTGGGACGGTCTGGATAACGCCGCAGCCATTGACTACACCGGACTGGGTGGCGTGGATTTGGCGACCGGCCAAGATTCGTTCCTTCTGACTGGCGTGGTGGCTGACTTGACCGGGGCCATTTCGTTGACCGTTTATGATGCATCGGACGCCACGGGCGGAACATCGTCAACTGCTTCCATTTCGCTGCCGGGTGGTATTCTAGCTCCGACCGACATGACGCTTCCGTACGCGAGCTTCACCACTTTCGGCTCGAACGGAGCTGCCGACTTCAGCAATGTCGGTGCGTTGAAGCTGGAAATTTCGAACACTACGTCTGGAAGCCTAGACGTCATCATCGGTTCTGTGTCGGCCGTGCCCGAACCCAATTCCGCTGTCCTGTTCTTCGCTGCTGCCGGATTGATGATCGGCCGCATTCGACGCCGCATGTCGGTTCGCTAAACAAGTCGCGACGTGCCGGCGGTAAGAAAATGTCCGTAGGATGAGGTTACAAATCCTTATTTGCTTTGATGCCTCTAGGACTCGTCACCTCGTCCACTACCTGGGCCGCAAGGTTAAAGATTTTCGGCCGCGCGTCAGCCATTGTCGCTCCGCCAAAGTTGGAAATGGCGGAGCGTCGCAAAAATGGCTCGGTGGCAATTGCTTAAGCCAGGATTTCTTGAACCACTCGAGAAGGTTCCACACCGGTCAGCCGAAAGTCGAGACCTTGGTAGCGAACGGAAAGCTGTTCGTGGTTCAAACCAAGCTGGTGCAAGATAGTGGCGTGTAGGTCATGCACGTGGACTGGATCGGTGATGGGGCCAAAGCCAAATTCGTCCGTTTCACCGAACACCATTCCCGGTTTGAACCCGCCACCTGCCAACCACATCGTGAATGCATCAATGTGATGATTTCGGCCCGTGGTTTCGCGAACTTCACCCATTGGCGTACGACCAAATTCGCCTCCCCAGATTACAATGGTATCTTCCAATAATCCTCGGCGTTTCAAATCCATCACTAACGCCGCCGACGGTTGATCAATTTCGTGACAAATGTCCGGCAGATGCTTTTCCAAGTTTTCAGACGGGCCGCCGTGATGGTCCCAGTTAGTGTGATACAGCTGGACAAACCGCACGCCTCGTTCAATCAAACGTCTGGCCAACAAGCAATTCCTGGCGTAACTGGATTCGTTGGCGTCTTGGATGCCGTACAGATCCAACGTTTCTTGTGTTTCGCCGGCGGTATCCATTAATTCGGGCGCGGCGGTTTGCATTTTGTAGGCTAGTTCATAGGCGTTGATACGAGTGGCAATTTCTTGGTCACCCGTTTCGACCAAGCGTTTCAGATTCAATTGGCGAACCGCGTCCACCACTTGCCGCTGCTGTGCTTCGGTGGCAATCTGCGGCGTTGAAAGATTCAAAATGGGATCGCCTTGATTACGAAGCGGCACGCCTTGATATGTTGTGGGCAAAATCCCGCTGCTCCACAAAACCGCTCCACCACGAGGCCCTCGCGGACCACTCTGCAATACCACAAAACCGGGCAGATCATTGCATTCGCTTCCCAAACCGTACGTAATCCATGCGCCCATACTGGGTCGACCAAACAGACCGCTGCCGGTGTTCATAAAGAATTTGGCAGGCGCGTGATTGAACAGATCGGTTTTGCAGGTTTTCACCAAAGTCAATTCGTCAATGATGTTGGCGGCGTGTGGCAACAAATCGCTGACCCAGGTGCCGTTTTCGCCGTATTGGCTGAACGAACGCTTCGTTCCCAAAAGATCATTGCGATGACTGCTGTCCATAAACGCAAACCGTTTCCCTTCCACAAAGCTGGCAGGAATTGGCTGGCCGCTGCGTTTGGTCAGTTCCGGTTTGTATTCAAACGTTTCCAGTTGAGATGGTCCGCCGGCCATGAACAGAAAAATCACGTTCTTGGCTTTGGCGGGAAAATGTGGCTGCTTGGGCGTCAGTGGATTGGCGGCCGCAGACACAGATTGGTTCATCAGCGAAGCCAACGCCATAGACCCAACGCCGATGCCACAGCGGCTGAAAAAATGGCGTCGAGTTTCTGCGTGCAGTGGATCGAGCTTCAACGTTGGCGAAACAGGGTCACGCGAATTTTCGTTTGAACGTTTTGTTCGGCGAATGGACATACTGCTGCTTTGGGACTGAAGTAAAGTGTCAAAGAATATGGTTTGATCAGCAACGTGACAGGTCGAACTCCAGCAGACTTGCGTCCGGTGGTGAATTCGATCGGAATGGCGGAATTACGAATCAGCGTGACTCAATTGTAATGCAAATTCGCCGCACACTAGCAATCTTCTCATTCCAGCGATCGCTTTTTTTCGACTCGCATTTCCACGATCGCTCGAGCCGCCAGGGCCACTAACACCGTCGCCGCCACAATCAAGCCATTGCGAAGTTTTCCCGTGGACGAAGTTGCCGCCGCCAACACCCCAGCCAGCGAAGTCAAGATTCCGACGTTCAGAATTCCCAACGCACCCGGAAAGAATCGTTTGCGAAACCCACCGTCGCCTCGCAATTCGTTCAACGCTACGGCCAAAATCACCAAAGCTCCAACCACTGATCCTTCAAAGATATCGGGCTGGCTCTTGAACAACTTGGCCACGGAATCAATGACCAGTCGCAGGAAGACCGTTCCCAAGATAACGCCGGCAATCGTACCCACTCCGCCTGTTAAACTGCAACCACCCACTACGGCCGCGGCAATGGCGTTCAATTCGTAACCCATGCCGTCACTGGCCGGACTGGAGGTGGTGATATAACACGCGTACAAGATTCCGGAGATGGCGGCGGTCACACTGGAAATACAGTAGGCCAGCCATTTCAAGCGTTCGGTTCGAATGCCGCTTAGCCGAGCAGCCTCTTCGTTGCCACCCATCGCGTACAAATGCCGACCGATCGTGGTTTTGCTCAACAAGATCCAAGTGGCCAAACACAGAACCAGCCAAATCACACACGTGATCCACCAGTTTTCTCGAGCAACCGAAGTCAGCAATTCATCGGCAATGCCAATCGTTTCTTGTCGCTGATTGTATTGCAGCTGAGTGATATCTTGGACCAGCAAACGAGCGAGACTGCGGAGCCCAACCAGCGATGCCAGTGTGGCGACAAACGGAGGCAAGCGAATCACGGTAATCAACCACGCGTGAAAACTGCCAATCAAAACCGCTACGGCCAACGTGCCCAATGTGGCCAACGCCACAATCCACAACGCGATATCATCCGTGTTGGGCCAGCCGGTGGATTCTTCGTTAGGGACAAGCGAAATCAGAAATCCAAAGAACAGCATACCGCTAAAGGCGATGACCGAACCGGCCGACAAATCAATACCGCCCGAAATGATCACCACCGCCGCACCCAAAGCAAAGATGCCCACCAACGCGGATTCTCGTGCAATGATGCGTCCGGTATCGGCGAGCCCGGCGGACGAATGATAGGCGTCACTGAAGGCGGCGGTCACGGCCGCAACGACTAAAATGGCGATCAATAAGCCGCATTCGTTGCGGTATCTGCGCAAAAGTTCCGACACGTGGTTACCTTCCAAAGACTAAGAACTAACCAAACCACGTTCTTCTAACCATTTCACAAATTCAGAATAGGTGAAGAAAATAGTGGATTCGTCAAACAGTTCCTTCGTTAGCGGAGAATCGGTGTCCGGCGCGACGACTCGTAATTCGGTTCGATACAAATCTTTGGTCCCTTCCTTGGCATATTCCGGAAACATGGTGCTGATCACATCTTGATTGTCTTCCAACAAAGCATGCATCAGCTTCACACCATCAAAGCCCATCTGATACGGGTTCTGGACCACCATCACGTCCACGTTGCCGTTGCCCAATGCGTCGATACTTTGCTGCGCCGCATCAAAGCAGACCACCTTGGTTGTTTCGCGGATATCTCGATCTCGAACCACCGACACAATCTGCGGCGTGTTGTAAGCCCAGATGCCCACCAACATGTTACATTCGGGATGTTGGTTCAGTGCGACCTCTACGTTACCTCGAGCTTTAGGACGATCACCAGCATCTGAAAGACGAGTCAATTCGTGAAAATCTTGGCCAGCGCCTTCCAGGAAACCGCTCATGCGTTCCACGGCATTGGCCACGCCCAAGTCACCGACAAAGAAGGCGAAGTTCGCGCCATCCGGTGCAATCGCCTTGGCCGCTCGACCTAATTCGCGTCCACCAATCACGTTGTCGGTGCCCAGATAAGCGAAGCGAGCGTCTCGATATTTATCGCGTTGAATGTCGCTATCAATGGTGATGACCTTGACGCCTTTTTTTTGCAGGGCCTCCATTTCAGCGACTAAGTTTCGATTGTCTGGATCGAACACCGAAATGCCGACGGCCGCGACATCGGATGACAAGCCATATTGTTTCAGCATGTCAATCTGTCGTTTGGCCGTAAAGTTGCCTCGTTGGAAATCAACCTTGTAACCTTTGTCGGTCAAGGCCAATTCGATTTCTGCTGCCTTGGCACCCGCTTCACATGTATCCCAAAAAGGATCGGGCCCGTTCGTCAAAATGACAATGCGTTTGACTCCGCCACTGCCACTGCTTGTACCATCCCCTGAACCATTGCAACCGCACAGGAATCCAAGGATGACAACAAGCGAACCAAACCGAACAAGATCACGAAAGCGTAGGACCATCTGGGAATTCCTTGCTTTTGGAGACACAGGCGAAAGGCTA
>JAGQOZ010000224.1 GCA_020426955.1 Planctomycetales bacterium | reverse complement strand
TGCTCAATCGGTCCACGACCCAATTGTTCTTGAGTGTCGAAACCGTTGAAGGTGTGGCCCTTGGTACATTGCCGCAGACGACCATTACGATTCAAGACGACGACCCGCTAATAACGCTCCGCCAGGTGGGTGATGCGGCGCTTGAGAGCGACACGCAGTTTCAAGTCTTTGCACGGCTCTCGGCACCGACGAACGAAACGATCACGATTCCGTTAACCTATCGTGGAACGGCGACCAGGAACGCGGACTACCAGGCGCCCAGTTCGATTGTGATTCCCGCCGGCGAGGTGACCGGCACCGCCGCGATCACACTAGTCGATGACGATTTGTTCGAAGGCGACGAAACGATTCGCATCTACGCCGGCACACCCAACGCCGGCCAGTTGCAGACGAGCGGTGTGCTGGAAACCACGATCCGCGACAACGACGAACCGCAGCGGCTGTTTTGGACACTCGGCAATGTCACAACACGCGAGGGTGTGAATCTTGTCACGATGCAGGTTGAGTTGACGCGTGCTTCGAGCGGAGTGATCACAGTCGACATCGAGTATCGCAACGAATCAGCAGTTGAAGGGCTCGACTACGTTCCGACAGTCCACTCATTGACCTTTGCACCAGGTCAAACACAACAACAGTTCGACGTGATTATTCAAGATGACCTCGAATCGGAGCAAAACGAGAATTTCCGACTACGGTTGATCAATCCGACGAACGCGCTGCTAGCGGTGAATCCTTCGTATCACTTTGCAACCGTTCGCGTTACCGACAACGAACTGCTGTCGGCGGCTGACGTCAATAGTCTTCGTGCCGACATCGAATCGCAGATCAACGGCCAGTTCGATTCGCAGCCTGCGTCAGCGGAGTCGCTCGACGCCTTGGGCAGACATCTCGCCGCCATGGCGGCGACCATTAACAATCAAGGCGACCTCGACAATATTGGCCTCAGTGTAGCGGCGGGTGGTGCTGTCGGACTACTCGCCCCCTACTTGCCTGTCGCGGCGCTGGCGGTTGGCGGGTTAGAGTTATTGCTTGGAAAGTTCCTGGTCGACCACTATGAGGGGGAAGACCCCGAAGTAGTCGACCGCGATCAACTGATTTCAGATTACGCTAATGATCGTTGGCGATTTATGCGCCGCGCCGCGCAGGAAATTGCCAAAGATGCGACCTTGATATTTGTGAATAGCTTTACGAGCTTGTTCAGCGCGGAGGGATTGTTGTCGAGAGGCTTGACGGCCCTTGCAGACTATATCGGTGAAAATCTCTACGTCGATATTGCACTTCCACACGTTGAGATCCCTTTCCTGGGTATCAATACAAGAGATATCTCAACTGGCCCGGTTCTCGATGCACTCGACACCTGGGACGATGCCGCAGTTGAATGGTGGGACCAACAGCAGGATGCGATTCAAGCCGGATTTGACACATTTGGCAATGCTGTGTCCGATGCCTGGGAAGGAGCCGTATCGGCGGTTAGCAGTTGGTTCGGACCATCGGCTGGCCGATCGATTTTTGTCGATATAAATTTCAATGGAATCCGCGACGCGGACGAGATGTTGGCGGAAACGAGCAGCGATGGCCGGACGATTGTTACCGGAATGGAGTCTGTCGATACAAACTCTGACGGCACCTTTGACGCTGATGAGGGGCAGTGGATTGCCACCGGCGGCGTCGACACGTCCGTCAATCGTCCCATCGAAATGAACAGCCGAGCTCCGGCCAGTTATAGCTTCATCACACCGACTTCGACACTCATCTCCGAGTTGCTCACTCAAGGCGTGTTCGCTCGCGATGACGCAGGGGTTGCGCTCGCCGAGCGGCGCGTGCTCCAAGCCCTGGGTGCCGGCAATTTGGCGACCGCCAACTTTAACTTTGTTCAGCAGGCCGCCAATGGCGACGAAGACGCCGCGGTGCTGTTTGCCCGCGAGACGCAGCTATACAACGTGATTGTCGGACTTGCGAATCTGTTTAACGCGACTAATCCGACGCTGTCGGTCACACAGTATGCTGACGTCGTCGTTTCCGACATCGCGGCAAAAATCACCGGCGATGGCACTAGCATCAACGCCACGGTGCCGCTCGTCGTACTAAATGTTCTGCAAGGTGTTTCGGTTCGCACCGGCGTGACGATCGATCCTGCCGTCGCGATTGCGGTTTCCGACGCGATTGCGTACGCAAATCAGTATGTCGAACAGTTCACACCCGAGGGCACGATCGCCTACCTGGAACAGGTTGTGCGCGCCCAGCAAGTCACGCAAACAGTTGTTGTCGATGCGATCGGCGAACTGGTTAACAGTCAGTTATTGCTCGTCAACTTCCAAGCACAAACAACTGCCAGCCAGTTGGCGACAGCCGCCGGGAATGCGACGATCGGCAACATTATTCCGGTTTACCTGAATGTTAGCGACACGTTCGGCGTAGAAGGCTCCGGTGGCCAGGACTCGACGTTTACATTCACTGTTTCGCCGATTGCCCAGGTATCCAACCTGCCATTGACGGTTGACTACCGCGTCGTGGGAGCCAATGCCGAAGACGACAGCGATTTTGTCGCCACCCATGGTCAGCTCACCTGGGCACCTGGCGATCTCAGCGATCGCACCATCGACATCACGGTGTTTGCCGACAACGACTTCGAAGTCGACGAAGTATTCACGCTTGTTCTCGAAAATCCTGACAACACGGTGCTGCTGCGGACTTCGGCAACCGCGACCATCTTCGACGACGATCGCCTCGAAGTAAGTTCGAACAATGGCTTGGCGGATCAATACGTGATCGCTGTTGACGACGGCTTTGGAGTCGTATTGCAGAATGACCAGGAACTATTCGCCGGAACCGTCGGTGTGAGTACCAATCTGTTGATTGGAGCTGACGAAGCGGACGAACTGGTGCTGTACACGGGGCAAGATACCCAAATCCTCTTGCAAACAACTTTAGACGGACTGCGACAGCTATCTATGTCGGGACTGGTGATCGACATAGAAGGCCCACTCGCGATCTCTAGTGAAGCGATCCCGGCTGTCGAGGGAATTCAGGAGATCATCAGCTTTGACAGCCAGCTCAACCTTTCTGCGACTGTGCCAGCTGACTTCCTGGACACTACAGCAACGGTTACTTGGTCGTTGATTTATGAAGGCGAAGAAGTCTATACGTCAACGGGCGAGAGCACCACCATCACACCATTGGCAGAAGGACTCCACACTTTGCGTACCATCGCAAGTGACGGCTATCGAATAGCCATCGTTGAGCATGAGATCTACGTTGATGCGACGAGTCCAGTCGCCGTCGATGACCAATTCTCGGTTAGCGAAGATAGCATCCTCGCTGTTCAATCGTCGAATGGAATGCTTGCAAATGACTATGACCAGATAGCCGCGCCGATACTTGTCTCGGCATTGAATGGCTCACCAGTTGTGAACTCAGGGCCCTTTGAGTTCGCCTCGGCCACTTTGGATCCGTCGATTCCGTATCTGGCGACTAGCATCAACGACACCAATTACTATGGCGTGCGTTTTGAGGTAACCGAGACGATTCAAGTGGATCGCGTCGGTGGGAACTTTCAATTCATTTCCGGCACGGGACCATTCGCGGCAATTGTTCAGCTGGATGGACCAACGGACTTCCCGGACTCCGAGAACCTTTCGACACCGGATGTCCTGGCCACCACCGTCGTGCCGGTCGCCTACCAGCAGGACGGCGACGTACGAGGCGACATCGACGTGACACTCCAACCCGGTTGGTATGCGGTGATGTTTGGCACCGGTGCGTTCGGCTCGACGGGGATTACAAACCTGTTGCTCAACAACGTGCCCAATGGCAATCAGACATTTATCCATTCGCAGCCAACGGTGCCTCGATTCCTGACACCAACCGCGTTCTCTGGAGTCCCGAATGCTCGCTTTGTTATCGAAGGCACGACGTCGAGCGATGCGCCGATCACGCTCGACTCCGGTGCAATCGTGACCGTCGCATCTGACGGTAGTTTTACTTACGATCCCAACGGCCAGTTCGAATCGCTGGTTCCGGGCAGCACCGCAACGGATTCGTTCACATACACCGTAACCGATAGCGCTGGTCTTAGCGCCCAAGGCACCACGACCATCACGATTGACGGTGTCAATGATGCACCCGTGGCATTGGATGATCACTATTCGCTTTCCGAAGACTTGTTGGCCTCTCCAGTAACCTCGGTTGGCATTTATGCCAATGATACAGACGTCGACGGTGATCGATTGACGCTGACCGAAGTGGACGGACAGCCGATTAACTTCTCGCCGCCGTTCTCATTCGCCAGCGCCGCGGCCGACCCGACTTTGTCGGCTTCGACAACCAGTATCAACGATACGAACTATTATGGTGTCCGTTTCGAAATTTCCGAAACCACTCGAATCGATCGCGTGGGTGCTAATTTGCAATCCGCTGGCGGTTCTGGTCCTTTCGCCGCCTTGGTCGCACTGGACGGTCCGTCCGACTATCCGGACTCGTTGGACCTGACCACATCCGATTTGATTACAACCACGGTCATCGCTGTAGAACCTGGGCATATGGGCGATGCGTTCGCGGACGTGGACGTTACTTTGCAGCCCGGTTGGTACGCACTAGTGCTTGGCTCGGGTCGCTTCAATGCAACGGGTGTCACCAATTTGCGATTGGGTCATCCGCCTGTGGGGTCGCCAAGTGTTTTTCAGGCGTCACTGGGACTGGGCGAATTCCGACCGGCATTGCCTGAAGCCTTATTCCAAGGTGCTCGTTTCTTGTTGGAAGGGACGGCAGCCGGAACCGAGACGACGATCAACCTGGCCTCGGGTGCCACGATCATCGCGCGATCGAATGGGCGGCTTCTGTATGACCCGCGAACCGCGTTTAACTACTTGACAACCGATCAGACGGCGACGGACAGCTTTACGTATCAAGTTACGGACGAATTTGGCGCTACCGGCACGGCCACCGTGACCTTTACGATCAACGGTTCGGATGATACGCCGATTGCCCGGGACGATAACTACGAAGTCTCCGAAAATCTAGTTGCCGCCAGTAGCGTTTCCAGCGGACTGCTGGTGAATGATTCGGACCCAGAAGGTACGCCACTCACGCTGGTCGAAGTCGACGGACGGTTGTTCAATGCTAAGCTGACGCTCGATTCCGGTGCTACGATCGAACCTGGTACCCTACCGAATTCGTTTGTCTATGATCCTCGATCGGCTTTCGATTATTTGATTGCGGGTCAATCAGCATCCGATCAGTTCACCTACACGGTCGCCGATGCCACTGGCAATCAGTCGACAGCAACGGTTTCGTTTACGATCAACGGTGTTGATGACCCTGCGGTGATTTCGGGCCAAAGCCAAATCTCCACCGGTGAAGATGTCGACATTGTTGCGGGCCAACTGAGCATTATCGATCCGGATCTAAATCAAGCGTTCTTCGTGCCTCAAACGTCTGTCTCGGGTTCGTACGGTACCTTTTCGATCGATGAAAACGGCGAGTGGAGTTACGATCTGAACAACGTCTTGACGAACTCGTTGGACGAAGGAGATTCGCCCGTCGAAAGCTTTACGGTGCAGTCGCTGGACGGTAGTGCGTCACGTACGATCGACATCACGATTATTGGTGGTGCCGATGCGGATACGGATGGAGTGGACGATACGATCGAGGATACGATTGGCGACGGAAATGCCGATGGTGTTCCGGACAGCGAACAAGATAACGTCGCGTCGCTGCCGAATGCGGTCACTTCAACAACGGTCACGCTGGCCACAGCAAGCGACTCGAATCTTGTGAACGTGATCGCTTCGAATCCACAACTGCTGGACGAACAGCCGCCGGCCGATGTTCAACTGCCAATCGGATTGCTGCAGTTCACTGTGCTGGTTGCCCCAGGAGCCGCCGCTGATGTTCGCTTGTACTACGATGCGTCCGAACCGGTGAACGCGATTTACAAGTATGGACCCATCGATGGCGGAACGACCGGCTACTATCTGTTTGAAGATGTTGCTTTTGGTATCGACGAATTTGGCAACAGCTTTGTCGATCTGCAGCTGGTAGACGGTGGCGCGGGTGACGCCGACGGTCAGGCGAACGGCCAGATTGTCGATCCGGTCGGTTTGGCATTAGTACCCGGCATGGGCGACGACTACGTGACCACTGCCGAAGATCAGCCGCTGTCGTTTGATCCAACAGTGAATGATGTGTTACAGCATCCGATCACGATAAATTCAGTTAGCCAACCCGAATTCGGAACGGCTTCGAGCAACGCAGACGGGACCGTTTCGTATCAGCCCAATCAAGACTTCTTTGGCGCTGATTCGTTTACCTATTCGGTCACGGACGCCACTGGGTTTACTGGCACGGCGACCGTGTTCGTGACGGTCTTGCCGGTAAATGATGCTCCGACGATCGAACTTTCTTCGGCGGATGCCAACAAACTGGAAGGTCAGCAGGCGTCGGCGACCGGTACCTTTGGCGATATTGATCCAGGAGAGACGCTCGAATTGTCCGCGTCCATTGGTGACATCCACGATAACGGTGATGGCACGTGGAGCTGGTATTTCACGCCCACCGACGGTCCGGACGAATCGCAGACGGTGGTCATTCAAGTGACGGACGGAGACGAATCTACGACAACCGAATTCCAGCTGGTCGTGAACAACGTTCCGGTCACCTTTGAAGCGGGCGAAGATGCAGCATTGGTTCCAGCCGACGAGGGTGTTTTCGTTCGAACCGGGATCGCATTCACCGATCCGGGCAGTGACGAATGGACGGGCACCGTAGACTACGGCGACGACACCGGCGAACAAGCTTTGACGGTCGATTCGATCGGCAAGACGTTTGACTTGTCGCACACGTACACCACCGAAGGGACTTTCACCGTGACGGTGCGGTTGAAAGATGATGATTCGGAATTCGTGACGGACACGTTTGCCGTATCGGTGATCCTGAATCAACCGCCGGTGGCCGTGGACGACTCGTTGGTGGTGCACGAAGACGCTGGCAGCGTTGATCTAACAGGTGTGTTGGGCGATGCCGAATTCGGCTTGCTTGGCAATGATTCCGATCCCGATGGCGATGACGTGGTGATCATAGCGATCGACGATTCGCAGATTTCGCGAGGTTCGATCCAGTTGGTCGACGGGCGAGTGGTCTTTGATCCGAACGGTGAATTCGAATCATTGGCGTTCGGCGAATCGGATACCCAAGAATTGGTTTACACGATTGCAGACCCCAGTGGCGAAACGAGTTCCGCGACGGCAGTGATTGTGGTGGAAGGAGCCAATGACGGTCCGACCATTTCTGTTGACGATGCGACAGTGACGGTGGGCGAAGGTCAAACGGCAGAAAATGTTGGTTCGTTTGGCGACGTTGATGGCAGTGATACGCTGATTCTGTCCTCGTCTGAGGGAGTGGTTTGGGATACGGGCGACGGACGCTGGGCGTGGAGTTGGGATACCCAAGATGGGCCGGTCGATAGTCAATTGGTGACGATCACGGTGGCCGACGATTTTGTTTCGTCCAGCGTTTCATTTCAACTGAACGTGACGAATGTTGCACCGACTGCGGCGATTGATTCGATCAGCCTGCCTCGATTAGAAGGAACGGAAATCACGGTCGTGGGTTCTTCGCAAGATCCGGCTGCTGAGGCGGATCATCTTCAGTACGCGTTCCAAGTTTGGAAACACGTACAAGAGACGCAGCTGGGCGATAACCTGATTGTGAACGGTGACTTTGAACAATCGCCGGCACTGACGTGGACGGGCCAAAACGGCCAGAATTACGAAGTGTTTGCTGAGATTCCAGGTTGGACAAGTTCGTCGATGCCGGGCTTCTTGGTTCGCACTTCGCGTGGTTACCGAGCGATTGATAGCTTGGATCGAGCTCAGGAGTTGATCGACGGGCGTTGGTCGTATGCGGACAATACCAGTCTGCAATCGACCATCAATTTTGTTGATACCGGTGACAATGGACGCTTTGCGAATGATCTGGCGTTCCCCTTGAATTCAAACTGGGACGACAACAATTTTGCCGTTCTAGCGACAGGTTTGGTCCATATTCCGCACGATGGCGACTGGACGTTTGGTACGAACAGTGACGATGGTGTGCGGTTGTCTGTTGGCGGAGTGGAACTGATCTTGGACGATCGCCAACATGCTCCGGAAGATCATTTCGGCACGATTCACTTGCCGACCGGTTGGCATGAAGTTCAGCTACTGTATTTTGAGCGACGTGGTGGCGCGACGGTCGAGCTGTTCGCGGCGGAAGGTAGTTTTGATCAATGGGATCCAAGCTTCCGTCTGGTCGGCGATGTGGCCAGCGGTGGCCTGCAAGTTGTCACGCCATCTTCGATTGAAATCCAAGAAGGCGATCATGGGACCGGAGTTGCCGATGGAAATCAAGTCGCCGAACTGGACTTGCCTGACGGAATTGACAACGCGACCTCGCGAACCTTGCGCCAGACGGTTTCGGTGACGGAAGGCGGAGTCTATCGTCTGAGTCTGGACGTTGCCAAACGCAATTCCGATGATGCAGCCAACGGTTTGCAGGTCTGGGCGAGTGGCACCTTGCTGGGCGTGATTCAGCCCAGTCAGAATCGTTTGGAGACATATTCATTCCAGATGGATTTGACCGCGGGTGAACATGTTATTGAATTGATTGGGCAAAGCAATTCGAACTTGGGATCGGTGGTAGACAATGTTCGCTTGCAGCAAGTGATCGAACTGAACGACTGGGTGTTGTTCGCGGAACAGCCTGCGAGCGAATTTTCCGAATTCCGTTTCACACCCGACAACGATGGTGACTATCGCGTTGAATTGACCGTCAGCGACAAAGATGGCAGTGTCACTTCGGCAGACGAAATGATTTCGGTGGCCAATGCCTTGCCCAGCGTGTTGTCGTTGACTTCGAGTCACCCGGATCTGGAGCATCGATCGGACGATGGCGTGGTGACGGTTTCCGGCGAATTCAATGATCCTGGTTCGCTAGATTCGCATATCGTGACCATCGATTGGGGCGACGGAACGGTTTCCGAATTGTCATCCAGCGAAATTACCAACCGACAGTTT
>JAGQOZ010000223.1 GCA_020426955.1 Planctomycetales bacterium | reverse complement strand
TTCATGTCAGTTGTGGATGGAAAATTATGCCGGACTCGGAACCGATCATTCGAATTGACCACATCACCAAAGTCTTTCCGGGCGTGGTGGCGCTAAAGGATGTTGCGTTTGAAGTGTTTCCGGGCGAGCTTCATTCCATCTGTGGTGAAAACGGAGCCGGCAAAAGCACGTTGATGAAAATCTTGTCCGGTGTGCTGACGGACTATGAAGGTCATCTGCTGTTGAAAGGCCAAACTGTCCGTTTTCAGGGAACTCGAGACGCGGAAGCAGCGGGTATCAGCATCATTCATCAGGAACTGAACTTGGTAGAAGAACTGTCTGCCGCCGCGAACATTTTTCTGGGCCGCGAACGGACTCGGGGATTTGGCTTCTTGGACAATCGCCAAATGGAGAAAGAGGCTGCGTCGTTGCTGAGTCAGTTGGAATGTGACATTTCTCCGTCCGCGTTGGCGGGTTCCTTGCGAGTAGGTGATCAGCAGTTGTTGGAGATTGCCAAGGCGTTGTCACTAAAGACAGAAATCTTGATCATGGACGAACCGACCAGCGCGTTGACCGAATCGGAAGTCGATCGACTTTATCGAGTGATCGAACGACTGCAAAAGCAAGGAGTGACCATTTTGTATATTTCGCACAAGATGGACGAAGTCTTTCGCTTGTCCGATCGAATCACCGTATTGCGAGACGGTCAGCTGGTGAAGACGCTAAACAAGTCGGAAACCAACGCCAAAGAGATTACGCATTTAATGGTGGGCCGCGAAATAGAAGCTGTGCATTTAGATTCCGTTCGAGAAATTGGTCAACCGATTCTGGAGGTCAAGAATCTGTCATTACCGTGGCCAGGTCATGCGCGAGCTTGGCGGTTGAAGGACGTTTCGTTTGAATTGCAACGCGGAGAAATCTTGGGCGTGGCTGGCTTGATGGGCGCCGGCCGCACGGAATTGCTGGAGTGTATTTTCGGCGCTAGTCCTCAGCCGTATACCGGCCATATCACGCTGGAAGGCCAGCCCATTCGCTTTCGACACCCTGCCGAAGCCAAGGATGCGGGCGTGGCCATGGTGACGGAAGATCGCAAGCGACTGGGGATTTTTTCGCAAATGACGGTTCGCGAAAACATCAGCATTTGCACTCTTCTGCAAGCCGTATCAGCCGGCATGGTGCGTAGAGGCAAAGAATCCTTGATGGTGCAAGGTTCCATCCAAAAACTAGGCGTGAAAACGGCCAGTGCCGAATCGCAAATCACCAGCCTCAGCGGCGGGAATCAGCAAAAGACCATTATCGGTCGCTGGTTGCTGACCAATCCTAAAGTGCTGCTGCTGGACGATCCAACTCGAGGTATCGACGTGGGTGCCAAAGCGGAACTCTATCGGCTGATGGACCAACTTTGTCGCGAAGGCATTTCGATCATACTCACCTCCAGCGAACTCCCTGAACTGCTGACCGTGTCGGATCGCATTCTGGTCATGGCCGAAGGACGCCTGAGCGCGGAATTCGACCGCAAAGATGCCACCGAACAAAAGATCATGGAAGCGGCAACACAAACGATTCAACACGCATCGGCGTAGCGATTTCGCCCGCTCACCTAACGACGCAAAAGGTTCGTAGTCCCGCCTTAAGGGCCTGTAGTGGACGAGGCGACGAGTCCTGTAGTAGTGGACACGGCGACGAGTCTCCTATCCGCACGTACATACCGTTCCTAGTCCCGCCTTTAGGCGGAAACCATTTTGAAACCCATTCCATTCCGCCTGAAGGCGAAAGACTACTAACCAATTGGCGTAAGCATTGCGCCGTCCAGATGGTCATGAAACGAAAGGCGTCACTGTGATTCGTTCAACTCTGTTCGCAGGCTCACTCGTGTTCTTAGCCGTCTTGATATCCGATAGTTTCGCACAGGAATTTTCGCGACAAGCGGAGTATCTAGACCGAGGACTCGTGGCGATCAAGTCAGAAGATGGCAGCGTGTTTCTTAGCTGGCGCTGGCTGGGTGACGAACCGGACGACATCGCTTTTCATGTTTATCAAACAGACAAGGGTGTGTCACAGCGTTTGACTGAAAAAGCGATTTCGGACCGAACGTGTTTTTCACTTGCCGCAAGTGAAGTGACACTGAACGCTACATATTCGATTGCGTCGGTGATCAATGGCAGCGAACAGCCCAGCAGCGCCGAAGTCCCCGTTTGGCAGAACGGCTATCTGGAAATACCGATTCAGCCTGTCGATGGCTATCGACTCGGTGACGCTTCGGCGGCAGACTTAGACGGCGATGGGCAATATGAAATCATTCTGCATCAAACTTCCAACGCCAAGGACAATTCTCATTCGGGCATCACCGGCCAGCCGATTTTGGACGCGTACAAGCTGGACGGTTCGCATTTATGGCGAATCAACTTGGGACGGAATATTCGTGACGGCGAACATTACACTCAGTTCATGGTTTACGATCTGGATGGAGATGGTCGAGCAGAACTGGTTTGCAAAACGGCCGACGGCACGGTGGATGGCCAAGGCCGCGTCATTGGTGATGGCAAAGCAGATTATCGAATCCAAGATGAATCATCTAGAAGCTACGGCCGAATTCTATCCGGGCCGGAATTCCTGACTGTCTTTGATGGTCTGACGGGCGCGGCTTTACAAACGGTAGACTACGTGCCGGGGCGGGAACCGATTGACGGTTGGGGCGGTATTGGAGGCAACGGCGGCAATGACAATTATGGCAACCGCTGTGACCGGTTCTTGGCATGTGTAGCGTATTTGGACGGGGAAAGGCCGAGTGTTGTCTTTTGCCGTGGAGTCTACGGGCGGACGGTTCTGGTGGCGTGGGACTGGCGAAACGGAAAGTTGCAACAACGCTGGATGTTTGATTCGGGCATAAGTTATCCGCCGTTTGCGGATGTTTCGGCCTATTCTGGCATGGGTGGTCATTCGCTGGCGGTGGCGGATGTGGATTCGGATGGCAAAGACGAAATTGTCTATCAGTCCATGGTGATTGACGACGATGGTTCGGGCCTGCATAGTTCTGGCTTGCGACACGGCGACGCGATGCACGTTTCCGACATGGATCCCAATCGACCGGGACTGGAAATCTTCACCATTCATGAAAACGAAGGCGACACGGTTCGCTTTCAAACTCCGGGCGCCGCGCTACGAGATGCACAGACCGGAGAAATTCTCTGGAGTCACAGTCCAGGCGTGGATGTGCCGCAAGGTTTGGCGGCCGACATTGATCCTCGTCACCCCGGCTACGAAGCTTGGGGTGGTCCCGGCGGTTTGCGAAATATTCAAGGCGAACCGATTGGCCCAGCACCTCGTGCGATTGGCTTTGCCATTTGGTGGGACGGCGATTTGACTCGCGAATTATTTTCGCGTTCATCCGTGGTGAAATGGAATTGGGAAACCGAACAAGAAGAACGCATCTTCGCGACAGACGCTTGGGGCACTCGTCGAGGCCCGAATCTGCAAGCCGATTTGCTGGGCGATTGGCGCGAAGAGATGGTGCTTAGCAACCGCGCAGGAACGGCTTTGCGAATTTATTCGACCACGATTCCTACTGAACATCGTTTGCGAACGTTAATGCACGATTCGCAATACCGCCTGAGCATCGCTTGGCAAAACGTCGTGTACAACAAGCCGCCTCACCCTAGTTTCTTTCTGGGGCATGGCATGCAACCACCGCCACCACCTAGGTTACAGATCATTCGCCGACAAGATTTTTGATAAGTTTGTCAACAAATGATCCTGTGTTTTAAACGAATGGATGCCTTCTCAACGTTGGAAACCCGGGCTCAAACGGTTTGAAACGCCGAGACGTCGAGTTTTGATGATTCGAGATTTCCTTGCTGGAAGGCGAGAAATGAAAAGGCAAAATTCGCTCTATGCTGGATGGTTCGCTTCTGATGCCGAAGGATCCAGCGGAGATTTCAGTGGTACTGGGTCTCGTGTTCCTGCCAACAAAGACGCGCCGATGCCGACTGCCAAAATCCCACCGATCACGGCCAACGAAACTTGATTGGGAATGGGATAGTGATGAACCAACATCATCTTGACTCCCACGTAGGCCAGCAAGAACACTAGGCTCATCTTCAAATAGCGAAACTGGTGCATCAGTCCTGCGACCGCAAAATACAAAGATCGCAGCCCCAAGATGGCAAAGATGTTGGAGGTGAATATCAGGAAGGGATCTCGAGTCACCGCAAAGATGGCGGGGATGCTATCCAGAGCAAACATCACATCCGTGGTTTCAATCATCACCAATGCCAAGGCCGAATGCGTTACGGCTCGGCGACCATCTGGCATTCGCACCAAAAACGAATGACTGGTCAGATCGTGCGAAGTTGGGTAGAAGCGGTTGACCAAGCGAACCAATAGGTTTCGTTCGGGTGTGATGGTTTCTTGCCGAGTGATCAAGATCTTGATGGCCGAAGCAATCAAAATCAGACCAAACACGTATGCTGACCAAGCGAACCGTTCGATGATGGTCACTCCCATGGCAATCATGATGCCTCGCATCACCACCGCTCCCAGAATTCCCCAGACGAGCACTCGATGCTGTTGTTCGCCAGGCACATGAAAGTAGGCAAAGATCATGGCGATCACAAAGATATTGTCGACCGACAACGACTTTTCCACCAAGTAGCCCGTAAAGAACTGAATGGCGGCGTCGTGCCCGGACAAGTGGTGGCTGGCAATCTCCGTCCAGCCCAGCCAATTGTGTTCGTACAGCAGATAGACAAACACATTAAACGCCAACGCCACCATTACCCAAATTCCGGTCCACGCCAAAGCTTCGCGAACCGAAATCAGCTTGGCCTTGCGATGAAAGACCCCCAAGTCTAATGATATCAAAGCGGCGACCAGAAGCAGAAAGAAGCCCCAAACGATATAGTGCATGTTTGCTGCAGTCTAAGTATTAGTATGCCGTCAATACCGCAAAACCTGTTGGTCGTTGAAAGGCTTGCGTTGGCGTTTCGGTCTGCAACAATCGTGCCGAAGTCAATCGCATGCGAGTTACGAAACATTCACGCGAGCCAGCTGTCGGTGGAAGCCAACGGTTGATCAATTCTTGTTCAGCACGGATAAAGTTTCGCTGAGCCGTCCCGAAGCGACTGGTGTGCCAAACAACTAACGCCAACGCCACGCCGCTCCGCTGGGTGGATCCCATTCCAATTCCGTGTAGAACATTGCATCCACTTCAATCCGCTCTTGCTCCATCTGCTGAATATGGTCCGCTACGGCTGGCATACGTGCGATTCGAGGCAGCACGGTCAACCAAACAGTGGCAATCAACGCGACGCAACCAAACAGACTTGCCCAGCGGCGAAACGCATTTCGGTTCGGACTAGCGAGCAACAATGTATTCATTTAATGCAAAATAGTCTTTCAACACGCCAAACATGAGATACGACATACCTAGTGTCAACAGAATGTTCAGTGATTGGCCGCATACGTACAACACCATCGGTTTGCCCGATTTCAGATAGGGCAAAAGCTGCCGAAAATTGGTGTCCAAGCCAATACAAACAAACGCCAAGCAAAACAACCAACCTCGTAGCGACTTGGTTACGGCATCAGTTGACGCACCAATCCACACCTCGCCAAATGCAGACGCCGCAAAGATAGCCGAACAAACCGCCGACGCCGCCAAGAACCCCAAGACGAACTTGGGAAACCGACGCCAGATTTCGCTAACGCCTACCGTCGAATTGGCCGCATCGCCCGATTCGACAAAACGAGTCCAATAGACGGCAACGCAAAATGCCGTCACGCCAATCAGAATGTTTTGGATCATCTTGACGGTCACGGCGGTTTCGCTCCCTTGCGGTCCCAACGCTTCGCCCGCTGCCGTGACGGCCCCCGTCGAATCGATCGTGCCGCCAATCCACGCGCCACCTACCATTGGATCAAGGCCCATCGCTTGGACTACGCGAGGCATCACGACCATCATCATCACCGTGAAACTCAATGACAGCCCAACGGCCAAAGACAGTTCTTCTTTCTTGGCTTTGCAGGCAGCCGCTGTGGCAATCGCCGCCGAAACTCCACAGACGCTCATGTCGGCAGAAATCACCATATTCAATGATCGACTGGGAATCTTCAACACTTTTTGTCCAAACACATACGTCGATATCAAGACAATGGGTGTCACCACCCAAGCCACACAAACACCCGGCAGTCCCAACGCCAGCAAGCGGCCAAACAAGACTTCCGCGCCCAGCAGCACTAGGCCCAACTTGATGTACAGTTCACCGGAAACGGCACCGTCCAGCCATTTAGGAGTTCCCACGGTATTGGCAATGACCAATCCGACCAACAGCGCCCACAGTGCGTATTCCAAGTTGTAATTCTTGACCACGGACTGGCCGGCCATCACATAGGAAAGTGTTGCCAACAAGAAAAGTGCCGGGAACGCAATTAGAAACTTTGGCACGGAATCCGCTCGAAACGCATACGCCAACGCGCCAATCACCAGCAACGAACCAAACGCGCCGACCAACGGTTTCCACTGCCAAGTGACGTCGCCTTGTTCGGATGTTTTGCGAAGCGAATCCACCGGATTGTCGGTCCAGGTTCCTGGCTTCCCCAGCCAACCCTTGACTGGCGATTTCCATTCGACCGACTTGGCTTCCGCGGCGGGCATGTTCCATTTGGTGCCTTCCGGCCGACTGACCAGCGCCAAACTAAGACTAACAACCAGAATCAGCAGCCCCAAGTAAGCAGCGGTCCAATCTTCGTGCAAGCCGGGCTTTCGAGGCGAAGAAGTCGCGGGCGATGCAGATGCAGGCGACGAAGACGCAGGCGGATTTTCGTTCGGTTCGCTCATCCGATGTTACTCGTTCCTTTCAGGGCCGAATTTCAAGTCGCGACGAATCACGCCGGGCGCGCCGAGCGACTTGCGGAAAGGGATCGATTTTACGAAGCGAACCCGACGTCGTCGATACTGGGCTTCACAGCGTCTGAGCGGCCGCATGGTGATGCGTGATGCAGTCACCTGTGATTTGCTAACAAGCGGCGTCAGCAGCCAACAGTGGACGCAAGTGGAAATGGAATTTGCCAAGCTTGCCACCATAGTTGCCCGCGCCAACGGCCAAGACATTGTCACCGGCCGCAGCCAAAACGCCTGCTCGAGTTGCCGCGGCGACCGCTTGTTCGCTAACCCCATCGATCACCACTTCCAAGACACAGTTGGCACCGTCCACTAACTGTGATTCCACTTTGCCTTTCAGTGTTGGGCAGTAGGGATCTGATGTGGACGCTTTGAGTCCTGGGTAGCGCGAGCCTACTTTGCTGCCGCTACGAGCAACCCCGCCGGGAAATGGAGTAATCGCGCCCGGCACGTCTTGGATCGCCGTGACCGCTCGCTTGGCAGCATCTAGCGCAGCTATTTGATCCGTGGCTTGCAAAATCAAATTGCCGCCGCCAACACCCGCCGAAACGCCTGTCTTGTCTTCCACCAGGAATTCGCCATCCATGACGGGAATGCGCCAGTAACGCCGACCGGCAATCTGCTTGCTTTTCTGGTATCCGTCACCAAAGTAGCGAATATGCTTGCCAACTGGGATGCGAGCGTTCGCGTCTGGCAATCCGTCAAATAGCGAAGTGGACGGACAAGTCATCACACACTGTCCCACTCGATTCGGCACCGCTTTGGCCAGCGCGTCTTTGGAAAATCCGAACGCCAGTACCGCCGCGCCGGGGCGCCCATCGGGTGTTTCTTCGGGCGAAAGCCACGATTCGATCCCCATTTCCAGATCGCAGGCAATCACGGACGAACTAAAACCGGTAAATTCTCGCACCGCCGCATCCAGCCAATGCTGGTCATGTGCCGTCACAATCAGTCGCGTGTATTGCATACTGAACGCTTCGGCAAAAGTATCGATGATGTCCGTACTACCAATCTTCAATTGCTGCTCTCCATGGAAAATGCGCAACGGGCAAGATGATCTTGTGGCACCGATTGTAACTCGTGCTTGACGGTTCCGCCTATTGGGGAAATCCCATCGATAAGAGTTTAACAGCGGAAAGTCAAGCGCTGAAACTGGCCTTCACGGTTGCAGATTGATGCCAACATGGCCAGAATGTGGAATTCGTTTTGGCAATGCGTATTGCCGGGAGCGAATCGGATCGAACCAACCACGGCGATTTACGCGGTTTGACTAGGTTCGAAGGCTCGCACCAACCTGGTTGAAAACCAACGAGGAATCCGCGAATCGGATCCTTTCCCACCCCACAAGTGCTTGGATATACAGGAGAACTTTCTATGAGCCGGCTTGTTAGTCTTTTCACCGGACAATGGGCAGATCTACCAATTGAAGATATGTGCCGCAAGACCAGCGAATTTGGTTACGACGGCATCGAACTAGCCTGCTGGGGTGACCACTTTGAAGTGGACAAAGCGCTGGCCGACGACAACTACTGTGCTCAAAAGCACGAACTATTGAAAAAGCACAATCTCCGTTGCGAAGCCATTAGTGCTCACCTAGTTGGCCAAGCCATCTGTGATCCCATTGACCAGCGCCACAAAGCCATCCTGCCCGACTACGTTTGGGGCGATGGTGATCCCGCTGGCGTCAATCAACGCGCGATTGAGGAAATGAAAGCGACCGCTCGTGCCGCTCAAAAATTCGGCGTTAGCGTGGTCAACGGATTTACCGGTTCCAGCATTTGGCACTTGAACTATTCGTTCCCACCCGTTCCCCAGTCCATGATCGACGACGGTTTCAAATTGTTCGCCGACCGCTTCAATCCCATTTTGGATGTCTTTGCCGAATGCGGTATCAAATTCGCACTGGAAGTGCATCCCACGGAAATTGCCTTTGACATTTACACGGCCGAAATGGCTCTGGAAGCGCTAGGACATCGCGAAGAATTTGGTTTCAACTTTGACCCCAGCCACTTGCATTGGCAGGGTGTCGATCCGGTAGAATTTATCCGAGCGTTCCCGGATCGAATCTACAACTGTCACATCAAAGATGCCATCACCACGCTCAATGGCAAGTCGGGCATCATTGCCAGTCACTTGAATTTTGGCGACCATCGTCGAGGCTGGGATTTCCGTT
>JAGQOZ010000222.1 GCA_020426955.1 Planctomycetales bacterium | reverse complement strand
CGTCAGCATTTCATAAAGCAAAACGCCCAACGCGTAGATGTCAATTTCTTTGCCGTAGCGGCCTAGTCCGATTTCCGGAGCCATATAGTGAAACGTGCCGACACTTTCTGTTTGGCCGCTGCGTCGACTGCAAGAAATGAATTTGGCCAAACCGTAATCGCCAATCTTGACCATGTGGTGGTCTAAGAACAGATTGCCCGGCTTGATGTCTCGATGGACGATTCCGTTGTCGTGCAAATAGCGCAGGCCGGCGGCAATTCCATTAAACCAATGTGCCACTTGTTCCAGCGGCATGCCGTTGGGATTGCGGTCAATCACGTCCAGCAAGCTTTCACCGCTGACGTATTCCATTACGACCCACGCTTGACTTTCTTCATCAAAACGAATGTCGTACAACGCAACTAGGTTTGGGTGTTTCAGGTTCAAGCATTGTCGAACTCCGCGCAATTCCACGTCCAGGTTTCGTTGGATTCGCTTGAGTGCCACTTCCTTACCGGCGTCGCTCACGGCGTAATAGACGTCGCCAAAACCACCGGCACCGATGCCTCGTTTGATGGTATAGCCGTCCAAGGGACGATCACCACTGGCGTAGGCAAATTTCATGGGCGAACGCGAAGCATTTTCGTCGCGAAAATAGTCTTCCCCATTGTTAATAGTGTTGGCAGGTTTCGGTGATGGGTCCACGCCAATGTCTCCCTCGGTTTCCCCGTGTGGCGAGTGCTGCTTTTCTTCCGTGCGATCGGCGTTCCTATTGACGGCGGCAAGATTCAATTCTTTTTGCATGTTGGTGATGTCCTATTTGTCTTCCCGCTGCCGACTGGTGTTCACTCCTGTTATACTTCACAAAAAAATGCTTTGAATTTCCCGTCCATTTTAGTCGATGGGCTCTAAGCTGATACAAAAATCGGCACCACAAATCCGGGAATTCATCGAGATATTCGCTCGTCCCTGGCATTCCTTGCCGTCTACTTCGAAGGATTGTTTGGAAAAACAGCAAAGCGTTTCGCCTTTACGAACCAGCATTACATCTTCGCTCCAAAATCGACAGAAAACATGGTTCTGTAGCGAAGGTCCCAAAATGCACGAACTGGCCATCAAGACAATTCCGTCGGTTGCGGGCTGCGTGCGATGATGGCTGGTCGATTCCATCCTGGCGGAAGTGCTAAGCGGATGAGGCTGGCGAAAGCGAAACGATACTTGGCGGCCCAAACGCAGTTCGTCTCCGTTATTTAGCGAAAACGGGCGTTCAATTTTCTGGCCATCCAACCACGTATCGGCATGAGGAATCACCGTGTAGGCGTCTCGTTCCCGGCGAATCACCGCATGATTCCGCGAGAGATCGCCCAAGATGCCGATGGTGGCGTTGGAATCGTAAGTGGCTTGGCCCAGCGAAACCGTGTCATCCAGGCACACCAAAAAGCCGCCCACACCGTCTACCCACATCAGAAATTGCGATCCGGTTTTCTTCATGGAAGATTCACCAGCTGGTTTGAAGATGGGGGCTGTCGAATTCATCGTCCGCTTGCCTCGAACTACCAACATTGTCGGAATGACAAAATCGGCGAGCCAACCAAGAGGTCGACTCGCCGAACAATGCACTCGGTTGTTTAACAACTAATCGTTACCGGTTGTCCAACAACTTACAGGCTGGCACCGACCGGCAATTCGGCTACCGCATCTGCGTCCGACTCTTCAGCAACTTGGACGTCGTCTGCGTCTTGGTTGCCAAAGTATTCGGCAATGCGTTCGCTAATATTGCCAGTAGCTGGTTCGCTCACAGGAATCTCGACAGGGAAATTAACTTCCGATTCTAGCATGCGTTCATCCACTTCCAAACGAGTCTGGATGTCTTGGACAAGCTGCATGGTACGAGCGAGTTTGCTGTCGTCGAATTTGAATTCGCTGGTATTCTTGGCGACTTCCACCATTTTTTCCTGCGCTTCTAACTTGGCAATGTCCGCCAACAGTTGTGCTCGCTTCGCCAACATTGAACTCAGCTTGTCCTTAGCGGCTGCCAAGCTTTTTTGTCGCGAATGTAACGTCTTGTGAAGACTGGCCAGCATTTCGTCGTTGGTTTTGAAACGTTCAAAGCGGCTTTCCAGATCGGTCTGCACCTGAGCGGCCGTGTACCTGTGACCGGCGTAATAAATGTGGCTGTCACCCGTGTTCAGGTCAGAAGTCATCCGCACCAAATTGTCTTTTTCAGACGCTTGCTTCGATTCCAGGCCGTCGATGCGTTTAGCCAAGCGTTCTACCGAAACTTCTTCGTTTACGATTAACGCTTTGTTGCGATAGACTTCCGGTTCCAGGTCGTCAATCATCTTCCGAGCTCGTTCAATCTGCAATTTGACCGGCACGCTGTTTTTGACGGAATCCTGGACCCAGCCGACACTGCTGCTGACATAACTAACGGCATCCCGCCCGAACAACATTCCCATCGAGATCAGTCCGATGGCTCCACCTACAATTGCTTTCTTGAACATGCTACTGCTCCCGTTCGAAAAAAAAGTGCGATTCGTTTTGTATTGAGGTTTAATCCGGCGTTTTTTGTCTCGCTGATGTGTTGTTCGCACCCGACCGAAGAATATTGCTGGACATGATCAGAATTTTTTGTCTTCTGCCATTTGCCACCAAAGTCTGCCAAATGATGCAAACTGGCAACACTTGCAGAATCTCTCAGTCAGTCCATTCATTGCCGTAAACGTTTATCCAGGAGGGATATACAGCGTTTCAGGGACGAATTTTTCAATCACGGTATGTCACTTGCTACTCTTGACGAGAATTCCGCCAGCGACCACGCTGGTCAAGTATGGAGCGAGGCGTTCGAAACGATTTTTTTGGGGGACGGTCATCCATGAAGACACCATCCACTTCCAAACATTGGTCCGGTAGCATTCCCAAACAGCACGAATTGCTGGACGAAGAAAAAACCGCCGAATTTTCGGTCTGGCTTGAAGATGAATTGGCCGCCCTAGAAGCGGAATTCAAGAGCTATGTGACCGTGGGTTCGCTGTGCCAAGAAATTAAGCAAGGCAGGCAATCATAGGCCTGTGGGCATGGGAGATTCCGCACACCAGGCGTCCGAATTCGACGCGAACGCTCTCAATTCGCTGTTAGACGGCAGACGATCGGCCATCCGCTGGAATGCACCCCAAAATCGCTCGACGAAGCTGGCGGCCGATGTTGGTCGTCGAGCTATCTTCTCTGGTTCGTTCAATCCCAGGCATCAGGGCCATCGCGACATGGCGTTCATTGCGGCGTCGGTCTACCAATTGACTGTCGAGCATGAAATCTCGATTCAAAACGTGGACAAAGCGTCGCTGACCGCTGAACAAATTGCCTTTCGTTTGACTCAATTTCAATCGAACGAACCGGTTTGGCTGACCAATCTGGCTCGATTTACCCAAAAGGCCGCCCATTTTTCGAGTTGCACGTTTCTGATCGGCATGGATACGTTTCATCGTTTGTTGGATCCCGGTTATCACAGAGGCCAGCATTCCGAACTGCGGAAGGCGATTCGTTTGATTCAACAACACGCATGTGACTTTCTGGTGTTTTCTCGTTCTACCGAGCACAAATGCGCGCAAGTACGACTCGACGAACTCGGTTCGCATTGCGACATTTTTCGGTTTGTGCCCCCCGAATTGTTTCACCTGGATATCTCGTCCACACAGCTTCGGCGCAGCTGCGACTTGGATCAACGCAATTCTTAGATTGCCGACATATCCTAGAATCCGTATACTCGCTTCGTCTCTTGCGTCTACGGTCCCAGGCCCGCCAAGCAGCCTGCTATTTTGGGCGAAGGAAGGTCGATATTTTCCAGAGACAGATCTCTTATTTGCATTTAACCAGGAAGTCGACTTCGCGATGGCGAATCACGAACTAGATACAACCGTCGAGTCTCCATCGTTGCCGCTGTTTGCTGGTGTCGATGTTGGTGGAACAAACATCAAGATAGGAGTGTTGGATAACTTGGGGCGCACGCTGGCCCGGACAAGTATTCCAACTCAAGAAGAACTGGGGCCGGAAGCGGCCATGATCCGAGCGTCCGAGACGCTTCGTGGACTGCTGGACCAAGTAAAATTGGACGAAAAAGACGTGGTCCATGTTGGCCTGGCGACACCCGGAACCATGGACCGGACTCAAGGCATTCTATTGCATCCGCACAATTTACCGAATTGGTGGAATTATCCGATCCGAAATTGTCTGGCTCAGGCTTGCGGGAAGTCAGTCGCGTTTGCGAATGACGCCAACGCGGCGGCGTTTGGCGAATTCTGGGTGGGCAGCGGTTCCGAATTCCACAGCATTGCGTTTTTCACGTTGGGCACGGGAGTTGGCGGGGGCATCATCATTGGTGACCTCAGTGTGGACGGGGAAAATAGCGCCGGCAGTGAAGTGGGGCACACCATCATTGATTACACGCCGACAGCCAGAATGTGCGGCTGTGGGCAGTTGGGGCACTTAGAGGCGTATGCCAGTGCCAAGGCGGTCGTGGCCAGGACGGCAGAAGCCTTGGAAGCGGGCGTCCAGTCCTCTTTGTCCGCGCGAGTAAAAGCGGGCGAAGAACTGACCGCGTTGATGGTCTGTCAGGAAGCGGATCAAGGAGACGATTTGTCGAATCAAATCGTGGATGAAACGGCCATGTATTTGGGCATTGGTGCCGTCAATGTGATGCATATTATTGACCCGGCGGCCGTTATTTTTGGGGGAGCGATGAACTTTGGCGGACCAGAAAGCCGTACGGGGCAGCGTTTTATTGAAGCAATTCGCCAGGAAATTCGGTCTCGGGCCTTCCCCATTTTGGCGGAAAAAACGATCATTGAGTTCGCTTCGCTCGGTGGCAATGCCGGTTATATCGGAGCGGCTGGGATTGCACGAACCGAATTTCGCAAGTCGAATAAGGCGTAGCGGGTTTTGTTCGGCCGGAAATTCGCTCCCTGGCCACCGCTGGTTTCCCTTTCCCGATTGTTGTCCGTCGCTTGATTTCTGGTTGATCGGCCTGCTACATGCCGGGCTGGTTCTCCTACTTTGCATAGAAAATCTGATAGGTGTATGACTCACGCCGCTTGCAAGCATATTCGCAATTTCAGCATCGTCGCGCACATTGACCACGGAAAAAGTACGTTGGCCGATCGGCTGTTGGAAGCCACCGGCACGATTACGCAGCGCGAAATGAAAGAACAAATCCTGGACGACATGGAATTGGAGCGCGAACGGGGCATCACTATTAAAGCTCGTACCGTGGCCATGCGATATCGACGAGGCAAAGACGAGTTCGAATTGAATTTGATCGACACACCTGGCCATGTCGATTTTCACTACGAAGTTTCTCGAGCACTTACCTGTTGCGAAGGCGCGCTGCTACTGGCCGACGCCTTCCAGGGTGTCGAAGCGCAAACCGTGGCCAATGGCTACGCGGCCATGGAGCACGACCTGACGATCATTCCGGTGATCAACAAGATTGATCTGTCGCATGCGCGAGTGGATGAAGTGATCGAGGAAATGGAACAATCGCTGGCGATCGATCCGGACGAAGTAGTCAAGGTCAGCGCCAAAACAGGCATTGGCGCCAAGGAACTATTGGATGCTATTGTTGATCGCGTTCCGCCGCCAACCGGTGACCCGGATGCCGAACTCCAGGCGATGGTCTTCGATTCGCACTATGACAAGTTTCGTGGCACGATCATGTATGTGCGAGTTATGAATGGAACGGTCAATAAAGGTGACAAGGTTCGCTTGATGCGAGCTGGAACGAACCATGATTGCATTGAATTGGGGCAATTCCGACCGCTGCGCACGCCCTGCGAAAAGCTATACGCCGGCCAGGTTGGTTACCTGATTTGCAACATCAAATCGATTGATGACGTGCATATTGGCGATACCGTGTGCTTGGCAAAATCGGCGGATCTCGTCAAACCGTTGCCAGGCTACAAAGCACCGAAGCGAATGGTCTACTGCGGTTTGTTCCCGTCGGACGGACAAGATTTTGAAGAACTGCGTGACGCGTTGGGAAAATTATCCATCAACGATCCCAGTTTTGAATTTGAACCGGAATCCAGCGAAGCGTTGGGCTTTGGCTTTCGTTGTGGTTTTCTGGGCCTACTGCACATGGAAATTGTGCAGCAACGCTTAGAGCAAGAATCGGATGTGGATCTGGTGCAAACCGCGCCGAATGTGACGTATGAAATTGTGACCAACAACGGGGAAACGCTGGAAATTCATCGGCCGCAAGAAGTTCCTGATTCGGGGCAAATTCAAGAATTCCGACAGCCGATTGTTCGCGTCAACTTGGTGCAGCCAACCGAATACATCGGAGCGGTGATGAAGTTGTGCCAAGATCGACGAGGCACGTTGGTTCGAACCGAATACCTTTCGTCCACTCGTGCCATGCTCACTTACGAATTGCCCTTGGCGGAAGTCATCTATGATCTGCACGACAAACTCAAAAGTGCCACGCGAGGATACGGCACGATGGACTATGAAGTGATTGGGTATCGACCGGGCGACTTGGTGCGAATGGACATCTTGGTGAATGGCAAACGAGTCGACGCGTTGTCCATTATTTGCAATCGGCATGATGCGGATCGGCGAGGTCGAGCGGTGTGCAAGAAGTTGAAGAGCGAAATTGATCGGCACATGTTCGAGGTTGCCGTACAAGCTGCCATCGGCAGTCGCATTATTGCCAGGGAAACCGTGCCCGCCATGCGAAAGAATGTCACGGCCAAGTGTTACGGTGGCGATATCAGCCGTAAGAAAAAGCTGTGGGCGAAGCAAAAAGAAGGCAAGAAGCGAATGAAGTCGATTGGCCAGGTGGATATTCCACAAAAGGCATTTATGGCCGTTTTGGATACCGGCGAAGAAAAGTAACGGCTATTGACATTCCATCTGACATCATACAGGTGTCAACGACAATCATGTGTCGCTGACGGGCATCTTGATCCGATTAGAAAATTCCGGCGCCAAAGTCGTCGTTCTTTTTGCTGGCGCTATCGGCGGTCGGTTCGGACTGTGATGCCGGTCGTTGAGCCGGTGCACGGTGCGGTCCGCGGATTTCGCTGGGTGCGTGCGTTGTATGCGTTTTGTTTTGCGCGGCCGGTGCTTTTTGCGAGGCAGACGGTTTGGCGTCAGAATCGAATTCGTAGAAATCGTCATACCGAGAAACATAGCCTGGCTGTTTCGCTCGATCTTGTTCCAAGCGAAATTCGGAGATGACTTTCTCTTGAATCATTTCGCGACACGCCGAATTAATCGGATGAGCGATGTCCGCATATAACTTCGCTCGTCCATCCTGGTCTTTCGTCGCCAAGTCTTCTTGCATACGCCGACCACAATGATTGCAGTAACCTGCTCGCAAATGATTCTTGCAGCCGCACTGGGGACAATGAGCGGTAAGCTTACGACTGGGCATTGCCACAAAGGGGCCATTGGAGCCTTCAATGATTTTCAAATCGCGCACGACAAAGCAGTCGTCAAACGTGATTGAACAGAACCCCTGAAGTCGGTCGTCTGTGTCTTCCATCAATTTGATGCGAACTTCAGTAATCTCCACGGCCTGTCTCCTTTAATTCAAACTTGGTATCCATGTCTCGCTGCTGCTACTGTGTGACATTTCCACGGATTTCACGGCAAATGCACTACCTATACCTCGCGAATTCACTACGGCGGCTACTCGGCAAGCATGTGCTTGAGTTCGACACAGTCCAAAGTAGGCGCTCCCACTACCGCTCATCTGATGACCGAGGACATCCAGTCGGCTCAATTCGTGCGCCAGTCGATCAATCCAAGGCGACAGCGTCCTCGCCGGCGCTTGCAAGCGATTGAACATTTCGCGTCCAATGCGATCCAGTCGACTACTGGCGAGTGCATCCAGAAACGGCTGGATCGATTGCAGTTCCGCTGACAACTGGTTGGCTTGATAAACCTGCGCAGTCGCTAGCCCAGTCGGTGGACGCACGACTACAAAATTAAGTGGTCGGGATAACAAACTCCAGGGTTTGATCTGTTCTCCGCGGCCCGTACAAATGCACGGCATTCTGTATAGAAAAAAAGGAACATCGCTCCCAACCTGCCCGGTCACTTCGGCTAATTCGGCAAGATCTAACTCAGTGCCCCAGGCGGCATTGGCGGCAAAAACAGCGGCAGCTGCATCTGATGAACCGCCTGCCAATCCCGACGCCGCCGGAATGGTTTTGGTAAGCCGGACGGACAGGGGTTTGTCACAGCCCGTTTTGATGCGAAGCTGCTGGACGGCCTTTGACACTAAGTTGTCTGGCCCAGCAGGCAACCATTGCGAGCCGTAAAGGTCAGTTCGAAACCATTGTGCGCGATCATTCGAACCGAATTCACAACCGGTCGAGCGATTCCAGGCGAACGGTCGATTTCCTTTCGCCAAACCCGGATGGAACTGACACTCCAACGTCAGACTGCCCGGTTCTGCCGATTTTGGCGAAGTAACTTCCAGGTGGTCATATAGGGAAATCGGTAGCATGAACGTTTCAATTTCATGAAAACCGTCTGCTCGTCGATTTTTGATTTCCAAAAATAAATTTAGTTTGGCCGGAGCCCAAATGGCGATGCCATTACTTCCCTGCTGCACATACATGGTTGACCTGTGCGATCTTTCGCATGGCGAGACTCAATTCCCTTCTCGCATTTCCGGTTGGATAGATTCTTCTATCTGTCAATGTCAAAAAATTGTATCCGCCTCTAACACTAGGTCAACATCAACAGCCGATCGAGTGTCAAATCCTTGTCAAGGGGACATGGCTTTTTGGTTTGAATCGGCTTTACTTCTGCCCAAGCCAACCCGGTTTCCCGTTGCACGGCGGATAGTTGGTAAAATCGCGACATGCGGTCCGGCAGCGTGCTGCGTAATTCGCGTGTTTTGCGGCTGGGACTTAAATAGAAGACACAATTAAACAACGTTTTTGACGAGTAATCGCCCCTAGAAAGACAAACGAATGCGTTCTGATATGTCTGACACCGGTCAAGCAGAATCTAATCCAAAGTCGCCGCTGTACCTGTTTTTCACCGGTTGCTGCATGGGCGCCGCGGATGTCGTGCCTGGAGTTTCCGGCGGGACGATGGCGTTCAT
>JAGQOZ010000221.1 GCA_020426955.1 Planctomycetales bacterium | reverse complement strand
ACTACCGTAGTCTTGGTTTGTGGATTTGGCACGGTCATGTTCAGTGATGCTCGTGACCACAAGATTTTTGCCACCATGGGCGCCATCACGATTGGATCGGCATTATTCGGCGACTTGGTCTTTCTGCCCGCCATGTTGGCTCGCTTTGCCGGTTCAAAGCGTTCACAGCAGTAGCGGATGGCAAACAAGCCGGTACGACATGCTCTGGCGTTAAGTCGTTTCGTAATTTAGATTGACGGGCACAAAGTACCTGTTTGAGTACGAACATTAGTTGAAGGAGACAAACATGTCCGATGTTAAAATTACCATCCGTGATCACGGCCCGTTTTTGGTTGAAGGCAAATTCACGCTCTGCGACGCAGAAGGGAATGAGTTCACCTCGACCAGCGACAAGCCAGCGATCGCGTTGTGCCGTTGTGGCGAATCCAAGAATCGACCATTCTGTGACGGTAGTCACAAGGCGTGCGGATTTGATTCGGCCGAGCGAGCGTCTTAAGCGAATCGGCTCATCGGCCCGACTGTCGCTTTGCTTACAGAGTCGCTTCTTGAGGCTCGTTAGCTTCGGACAACGCGCTTTCAGCGTCGTCTGTGGTGTCGTCCATTTCGTCGTGTCGAGCGGCTTTAACGGCGTCACCTTCGTGAAAAACGGACAGCCGGTTGCGCCCACTTTCTTTGGATCGATATAGGGCCGAATCGGCTTTTTGAAAGATCGTTTCGGCCGAATCGGCTTCGGTGACCACCGCTAGTCCCATACTGAGCGTCAAGGCGATGCGTGATTCTGCATGCGCGTCAAAGTTCTTACGCTCGACCGTTTCCCGAAGTCGCATGGCCGCGCGAGTGGCGGTTTCTTCGTTCACGCCGTCAAAGATGACAGAGAATTCGTCGCCACCAAAACGACACACAAAATCGGTTGGGCGAATGGTGGTGCGGATGGCATCGCCGATTCGAGCAATCACGTCGTCACCAGCAGCATGTCCATGCGTGTCATTGATCCATTTGAAGTGGTCGACATCAATCATCAACAACGCGAACGATTGTTGTTGCCGCTGAAACCGAGAGATACAGAATTGCAGCGTTTCATCAAATGCCTTGCGATTGCCCACGCCAGACAGAGGATCGGTTCTGGCTTCTTGCCGAGTTTTATCCAACTCTTGCGCTTGTTCTTCCAGGCGGAAACGAGTGAACACAATTTCATTTTCCAACTTCTTGTTGGATTCAATGGCGCTGGCAATTTGATTTAGCAGCGTCTGTTTCACTTCTTCATAGTCACCATTTGCCGTCAGATCGTCGACCGTTTGTCCTACGGTTTTCAGTTGCGAATTGTGTTGATCCACGCCGGTGCTCAGCTCTTCTGCGCTGGTCACCACGCTTTGCAATGCCGTCAGAGTCTTTTCGCGTTCTTCGCGAATAATCTTCCAGTGCTTGCGGAGGGCAAAGCTATATCCGATATATCCGCCGACGCCAAGCGACAGCAAGATACTCGGCAGCACCCAGCACCCAAAGATGTAGACAAAGACGTTCACTGGTCAACAACCCTTATGATTTGATCGTTTCGCTGGTGGCAAAGTCGTCAATGGTTTGTAAATGAGCTTCCGGCTTGGCAAACAGATAGCCCTGCCCCAAATCTGCACCTTGGTCACGAGCCCAGGCCCATTCGTCCATGGTTTCAATTCCTTCGGCTACCGTGCAAATCTCCAGTTCGCTGGAGAGTTCCAATAATTTGCGAACAATGCAACCTCGGTAACGATCCTGGTTCGCTCCGCGAATCAAATCCATATCAATTTTGACGAAGTCGGGGCGAATGTCGGCTAAGATGGTGAGCGAACTATAGCCAGCTCCCACATCATCCAGCGCAATGCCAAATCCAGCTTCGCGAAAGAGATGTAATTGATTCAGTACTTGATCCAGCTGATGGATTTCATCGCTTTCCGTGACCTCCACCACAATTTGACGCGTGGAAATACCGGCGTCCAACGCCGCATCAATCGTTGACTTCACGCCCAGATGATTGGTTTGCAGAACACGAGGACTAAAGTTAATGAAAAACTTTTCTTGGGAATCCAGCTGCGCGATGGTAGCAAACGCTTTGACTCGCGCTGCATGGTCCAATTCGCATATCAGTTTTGCTCGTCTCGCCACGCCAAACATCAGGAACGGCGGAATGACTTGGCCCGCTTCACTGACTCCTCGAACCAAACATTCGTAACCAAAAACATCTCGAGGATCACTCAGACGCACGATGGGCTGGAAGTAGGTCACCAAACGTTGTTCGGCTAAGATGTCCGAAATCCATTTTCCGTCCAGCTGATCCAATACCGCTCGTAAACTACGAGACTGCATCAGTTGTGACAACGATGGTTCGCTGCCGAATTGTTGGACATGGCACGCGATGTCATCTTGAAGTTCGCCAGACAGAGATTCACTGCAACGCGTGGAAAACTCCGTCAGACGCGACCCTTCACATTGAACGCTAAGGACATTGGGGTACGCTTCACTTTCGATAAGTCCGGTCTGGTTCACCACCTGACGCAGGACATCCGAAGCCTGAGTGTTGGCCGAACTAAAGTACAGCGTCACACCGCCATGAGCATTGATGAGGTTGTCGGATTCTAGCATCAGCCTTGGTACCGTATCTACCGAATGAGGATTCCCACATTTCTTTCAAAATATAGGACAACAAATGCTGGGCGGTGGAAGGGCAAATACCAGAAAACTCATGCCCACAATTGACGCCACCAGAAGCGGCATGCACGGCATTTGCCAACAGCGCAGTAGCCACATTGGGATCAAACGCCGTTTGTAATTTTCAACGGCAAACGTTACGTGCAGACGAAGGTCGCGAACGAAAAAACGCTACGAATGTAACGGTATTATCCGGATGGCCGATTCTGCGGGATTTGCATTCGCAGAGAGATCAATTTTTTTTGCCTGCTACGCGAACCGCTCACACGTAGCATCGAAGTCGGCGTGTGAACAGAACGACACCGAACGACAGCCATGCGGCGCATGGTAGGTGTGGTTCCGGCACAGGACGAGTTTCACCGGTGGAGTCAGATTGATACGCACCGGCCTGAAATGCTTTCACCAGATCAGATGAACTGAATTCAAAGTCGCCGTTCCAGTCGCCTGTTGCCCAGCTTGAATTGGCAGTGAGGCTATCTTCGAATTCGCCCGATCGAAATACTTGCACAAAATCGGACGAATTGAACACGCCATCTAGATTGGAATCGCCATAATTCGTCTGCAACACTTCCTGGATCAGGAATTCGCGATCCGCTGCATCGACCACAAAGTCTTCATTAAAATCCAAGAACGAATCGAACCAACCATTGGCTTCTCGCAGCAAGTCAATCACTGGCGCGGCGCACGCGATATCGTTTGTGTAATCGCAAGCTGGAACGTCCAGGTCCGCCGACAGCGACGACGTCACATAAAACGTCTCTTCGTCGGCAATCGTTACATCCCAGTCAATAGAAACACGAATGGGATAGCCCAACGCTGCATCAAATTCGGCCGACAAGAAAGCGGCAGGCCTGTCGACAGCCGATTGCAATTCGGAAAATAATTCTTCCACCGACGGAAACAGCGTATCTTCCAGACTCAGCCCCGTCTGCGTGTCAGTGGCGTAAATCACGCCGCCCGATTCGACTCGGACCACCGCTTCTCGGATCGATTCGCCAAAACAATGGCAACTTCGCTGGAACTGGTAGCCATAGTCTTCCAGTCCTTGGCTGGTCCATAATGCGTGCCACGTATCGAGTTCCGCTTGGGTCAAAGCAGCGGCTTGTGAACTAAAGGCGAATGTGACAATCAGCATTAGTATGGTCGGTCGAAACATTATTTATCCTCCGACCGTCATCCTACCTTCCGCTGATGGTCGCGTCTACCAAAACTTGACTTCCCCAATCACTTGAATCAAACGCTGAACATCTTCCGGGTAGACTTCGCCAATACTGCCAATTCGAAAAGTATCTCGATCCGTCACTTTCCCTGGATAAATCACAAAGCCTTTTCGCTTCAGACCGTCATAAAATTGCCGAAAGTTGTAGGCCGCCGCGTTTGGACTTAAAAACGAAGTGATGATGGGTGAATGCCATTTGTCTGGCAGCAGGCATTCAAAACCAAGGCTTCGCATCCCTGTCACTAACGTCTGCTGGTTTTGGCTGTAACGCTGATGCCGAACCGCCACACCACCTTCTTGTTCTAGTTCCGTCAGCGCCTGCGAGAACGCTCGCACCGTATGCGTCGGCGAAGTGTAACGCCATTTTCCGTGCGAATCTTCCATGGTTTTCCATTGGTCGAACAGATCCAAAGAAAGCGAACGAGCTTGTCCGGCTGTTTTTTCTAATTCGGATCGTTTGGCAATCACAAAGCCAAATCCCGGCACACCTTGAATGCACTTGTTCGCACTGCTGATAATGAAGTCGATGCCCAATTCTTGTACGTCTAACGGCACGCCTCCAAACGTGCTCATCGCATCCACAATAAACGTCTTGCCATGCGACTTGGCAATCTGGCCGACTTCACCAATGGGGTTCAACATGCCCGTGGTGGTTTCACCGTGAACCACCACCACATGGCTAATTTTGGGATCCGACGCCAATTCATTTTGTAGTTTGTCCAGATCGGGTGGATGCAGTTCCGAACTGTCATGTACCACATGGTCCAATCGCAAGACTTTGGCAATTTTGGCCAAGCGCTGACCATACGCTCCGTTCGCCAAGACCAATAACTTGCCGCTTTCCGGAACGACGGTGCCAATGACCGATTCGACTGAAAACGTGCCGCTGCCTTGCATCAACACCGATGTGTATTCCGCTTGATGTTGCGACGCCGTTGCCAATTCCACCAACTTTTGGCGAATCACTTGGACCACGCCCAAGTTGTAATCATCGTCCCACGTACACCAGTCTCGCAGCATCGCCTGGCGAACCGTCTTGCTGGTAGAAAGCGGCCCCGGAGTCAACAGAATGTAGGGATTGTCAAGCGAATCAATATCCATCAAGCACCTTTACACATCACAAAATACGCTGCTTATGAACAGCAACTGCGACTTACCAAGGCAATGAAAACGTTTTTACATTGCTCATGAATTTCATGGTTTCAATTACGCCTTCTTTGATTCCTAGGCCGGAATCTTTCACGCCTCCAAAAGGCGAACTTTCAATGCGGTAACCGGGGACTTCGTTCACGTTGGTGGTTCCGGTGCGTAACAAGCGAACGGCTTTCAAGGCCGCTTCCATGTTGTTGGTCACAATGCCCGACGAAAGTCCGAATTCGCCACTGTTGTAATATTCGATCGCATCGTCCACATCTTTGATGGCGATAATCGGGGCAATCGGTCCGAACGATTCACACGCAACCAGTTCCGTATCTCTTGGCACATCGGCAACCACAGTCGGATGCATTAACGCTCCTTCTCGCCGACCGCCCAACAACACTTTCGCACCAGCGGCCACTGCCTTGTGGACTCGATCTTCCAAAACCTTGGCCGCCGCTTCGTCAATCACCGTGCCGACTCGAGTTTCCGGGTCGGCTGGATCGCCGGCCTTGTATTCTGCGGCTTTTTGGACAAAGCGATGGGTGAATTCGTCCAGAATGGATTCTTGCACCAAAATCCGTTTCACCGCCGTGCAGCGCTGTCCCGAGTTGCGGAACGAACCTTCGGCGGCCAGCGTCACGGCCTTGTCCAGGTCCGCATCCTCCAAAATGATCAACGGAGAATTACCACCTAATTCCAGGCACAGTTTCTTGTAACCTGCGGTCTTGGCAATGTGTTTTCCTACGGCTACGGATCCGGTGAACGAGACCAATTCAATTCGATCATCCGTCATCATCTTGGGAACCACATCGTCCAGCGTCCCCATGAAAACGCTTAGCATCCAACCGGGCAGTCCGGCTTCGTACAAAATTTCGGCCAGACGAATCGCGGTCAAGGGCGTCTTTTCTGACGGCTTGAGAATCATCGGCGCGCCGGCCGCAATCGCCGGAGCAATCTTGTGAGCCACTTGATTCATCGGATGATTAAACGGTGTGATGGCGCTGACCAATTGAACCGGCTGGCGGAAGGTAAAGATTTTCCGAGCTTTCCCTTGCGGCGAAATGTCACACGAAAAGATTTGCCCGTCGTCTTTTAACGCTTCGATGGCGGCGAACTCCATCACGTCTGACGTGCGACCTGTTTCGTACATCGTTTCACGCATGCACAGGCCCGTTTCGGTGCGAATCAGATGAGCCAGCTCGTCGCGTCGGTCCGCCAGAATCTGTGCTGCCTTGCGTAAGATGTCGTGGCGTTGATACCGAGTTAACGGGTTCTTTTGCCCGTCCAAGGCGGCTTGAATCGCGGTGTCCAAGTGCGAACCATCAATGACATGAATTCGGCCTGACAACGAATTGTCCCACGGATAAAAGACGTCCAACTGCTTTCCGGTTCGCACCGCAGTCCCGGCGATATAACTTGGCAATTCCAACATTTTGCTTTGTCCTGTCATGGATGCTGGCATCTAACCGCATCGTTTTCTTGGCCTCACGGTACTGCATTCGAATCGACTAAGCCGAGCCATTACAAGCGAAATCAAAGACGTCAAAATTTCTAGGATCCGCTTGCGCTTTACTTCGGTACGTGGCGTTCAGCGGTTCGCTGACAAGCAGCGGTACCATTTCTTCGTAGCGACCACCGTGTGAACGAAGTCCACCATTCAGTACGCTCAGGTCATGATCTTCTGGTGTTCGCCCCAACACGAAATCTCGTCCGCATAATACCGTTAAATCGCCGATGCGGTCCGGCGCCAATTCCAATTTCCGAGCCGAAGTCGCTCGATCATAAACTTCCGTGATGCCATCTTGTTGCAGCAAAAATTGCTGGATGTGCTGAGCCGAATGCGGTTCAGTCAGATGCACCATCACCAGCGAACCTAGCGCGCCATGGTGCACGACATAGGGATCTGTGATGGGGCAAATCACTTTGATGTCATTGCCAAAATGCTGCTTCAACAACGATTCCACATAAATCACATTGGGCGAACCATCTGCTTTATTCTTGGCGTTCATGCCATGATCGGCGGTCGCGGCCACAACGGCACCTAATTCCAGCATGCGACCAATCTGTTGATCAAGGGCCGCATAGAATTCCAGCGATTCGGGTTCGTCCGGAGCAAATTTGTGCTGCATGTAGTCCGTCAACGAAAGATACAAAAAGTCCGCTCGACCTTGTTCCATCAACGCCACTCCGGCTTCCAGAACATAGACCGACGCATCGCCCGAATAGATCTCTGGCCGAGCCTTGCCGATGATTTGTTCGGCATGATCCACGCCATGCGTTGCCAGACTCGCTTCATCCACCTTTTCTGATGAAAAGGCAATGCCGCCCAATTCGACCAGCCCGTCACCCAACACGGTTCGCAGCTTTTCTTTGGCCGTGATGAAGGCCACTTTGCGCCCTGCCTTAGCGGCCGACGTCAGAATGGTTTCGCACCGCAGAAATTCGGGCGAATTCATCATCACTTCTTCACCCGTATCCGGATTCAGAAAAAAGTTGCCGCAGATCCCGGTCACACTGGGCGGCATCCCGGTCACAATGGCCGAATTATTGACGTTCGTAAATGACGGCAACGCACCTCGCACAAAGCCTCGATAACCGACCTTCGCCATCTGCGCCACATGCGGCATCTTGCCGTGAGCAATAGAAGTGGACAAATATTCGTCTGCACAACCGTCAATGCAAATGACCACCACAGGCTTGGCCGGTGGATGATATCGACGACCGTTGACTTCAAAAGGCGAGTTGGAAATGCTCATTGTTTTCCTGGATAGAACCAAATGAATATGAATGAAAACGAAATGTGATTAGGGTAATCTCGGCATCAAACGAGGATAACACCACTGGGACGCTTTCCGTCAGTGCAAGTCGTTTGTAGTCCCGCCTTCGTGCGGAAATTCTAACGGAAAACAATTCCGCCTGAAGGCGGGACTACGAACGGGACGGGGTCCAGCTAACAGAGTACTTTCTTTCGGTCTGGGTCGAAAGGAGACCGCAAGGTGACTTGCGCCTTGCACACACGATCTTCACACACAATGGCGAAATTACCGTTGGGTAATTCCGCCGCGTTCAGCCGAGATCCATCGGGATTGCGAACATAACCCATGGCCACGCTTCGCCCCAGCGTCGGGCCAAACGCCGCAGATGTTGTGTAGCCCACCACCATTCCGTCTCGCAGAATCGGTTCGCCCCCCCACAAGATGATGCTAGGATCATCCAACGTCAAACTAACCAAGCGTTTCTTTAGGTCGCTGGATTTGGCCTTTTCCAGGGCCGTTTTCCCCAGAAAATCGTGGTTCCAATCAATGGCAAATCCTAGACCGGCTTGCCATGGGTTTTCATCCGCAGAAATGTCATGCCCCCAAGCTCGATATGCCTTTTCAATCCGCATTGCGGAAATCGCGTTATTTCCCACCGGCTGAATACGTTCTGCGCCCAGTTCGCGTGCGCCAGCTTCCCACAACAGATCCCAGACAAAACCGACTTCCGCAGCGAGACAGTGGAGTTCCCAGCCGAGTTCTCCGACGTAGGAAATTCGAGTTGCTTTGACTTGATGCGAACCAATTTCCACCAACTTCGATTGACCGAAGGCGAACGCTGGGTGTGACAAGTCTGTGTCAGTCAGGCTCTGCAATAAACGTCGCGAATCAGGCCCCATGACGCCAATCACATTCCACTGCTGTGAAACATCTTCCACGGTCACATCCGCCGAAGCCGTAAAGTTGCGTAGCAACCAGTCTCGATCATGCACAACCTGCGCCGTGGCCGTGACCAGATAGTATTCGTGAGGTCCAACACGGACCACAGTCAAATCTGATTCGAAGGTACCTCGTTCGTTTACCATGGCTGTGTAAACCGACGTACCTACAGGCACATCAATGTCATTGGCGCACAGTCGTCTCAGTTCGATCGTGGCGTCGGGCCCGGTCACCTGGAGTTTGCCGAACGAGGATTGATCCAACAAACCGCAGTACTGACGACAATGTGTCACTTCGGCGTTGGTCCACGTTTGCCAGTTCTGCTGCCGGAAGGAATACGATGTTTGAATGTTTTGGCCAATCGGAGCGTACCACAGCGGTCGCTCCCAACCGGCCGCTTCGCCAAAGCA
>JAGQOZ010000220.1:4402-9209 GCA_020426955.1 Planctomycetales bacterium | reverse complement strand
ACATCTTTGCGGTCAATCGTTTCGATCTTGCCGCCCTGCAGTTTGATCCGAACTCGAAGATCACTTTCTTCCACCACCAACCCCGTCAGGCTCCGTCCGTCGTTGGTGACAATGGTTCTGGCTTGGTACGCCGGTCCAATCACTAAGTTTGGATCTAACACATTAGATAACAATTGATCGAAAGATCCTCGGCCGTTGCTGGTAATCTCGGGCCCCACGTCTTCTCCTTCGCCAAAGAGTTTATGGCACTGTCCGCAGGTCTTCATGTACACGCTGTGACCTTGAACTGGATCACCCTTTCCACGGCTCCATAGTTCCTTGACCTTGGCAATATTCTCTTCTGCGTGGGGATTTCGTTCATTGCGAATGGTGCCCCAAATCTGCTGGATTGAATCGGCCAATTCAGCCTGGGCCTGCAATCGTCGAATCTGGTTCACGTGCAGAAGCTCTTTGGCTTGCTTACCGTTACGAATGGAAGTCAACAGCGACGCCGCCCATGCCGAGCGTTGCGTAAGCATCTCTACTACTCGAAACTTCATTTCGTCCGGAATCGAATCTAATCGTTCTACAAACAACTGGCCCAAGTCTTCTTGCGGTAATCGCGACGCACCATCAATCAACGCCACCCAGGCTGGTTCGCTTAATTCGTCCGATGATTTCAGCAGTTGCTGGACAACCGAAAACGCTTTGGCTGCATCCACCTTGGTCAGTGCGTTTAAGGCATCAAACTGGATCGACAAATCACCGTTCGTCAGAGCTACCTGTTCCAACGAAGATTGGCTTTTTTGGTCTCCCAATAACGCGGTGATCAACTGCAGCTGAAACTTCAAATGAGGAGAATTGCCGACGGATATGCGACCAAAGTCAACACCGCTGGCCAATTCCTGCCGCACGCTTTCGGCAAGCGATCCGTCCAATAATTGTCGTCGTAATTCAGCCACCGATCGTTCTACTAGCGTTTGTCGCTTGTCTGCGCCGGATGGTTCCAGAATGCGATTCAGCAACAAGCGAGCTGAAGATGCGGTGGCATCATCGTCCAATAGGCGATTCTGCAAACGCAAGACAAACTCAACCGTTCGTTCCGACTGAGCCGCTTGATTTAGGTCTAGACGATTGACAATCGCTTGGTGTTGTTCATCAATACTGGGGAGCAAATTTTGCCACACAATGGAAGGCGTAATGGGATCGTCTGAACTGGCGCCCAGCACCTGAAGTAGCGTTTCCACGGATGAATCTGGAGAAATTTTATTCGCCGCAATGGCAACTTGAAGTCGAACGTCTGGGTGCGCATCCGCGGTTCGCAGCGACACCGCGTCCTGAATCGTTTTAGCAACGCTATTCGGTTTTGCTTGGCTGACATTTCCCACGAATCGCACGGCCCATGCGCGAAAATCACTGTCCGAGTGCTGCAGCAGCTGCAGGCAGCAAGCGTCAGACATTTTGCCCGTACTGACCAGCGCCCACAGCGCGTGCATGCGACCTTTCTTCGGCAGTTGGTCATCCAGTACCGTCCGTTCCAGCAGTTGGACAATGGCATCGGATCGACGTTCCGCCAGTAGACGTTGAGCTTGTTCGCGATAGAAAATATTGTTGTCAAAAAGACGTTTGACCAACTGCGAGTCTGATTCGATGGCAAGATTGAACGGCTGGGCACGAGGCGTCTGTTGGTAGCGAACTCGGTACAGTCGCCCCTTGCCTCGATCAATCCCTTCGGGATCTCGATTAGCATCTTGGTAGCAGTGATACCGGTCGTACCAATCCAAAATATAGAGACATCCGTCTGGTCCGGTTTTTTGCGCAACGGGCATGAACCACGCATCGTTGGCGGTCAAGAAATCAGGATCAGGCTTGGCAAAGTACGTGGCACCGTCGCGATTCAGATAGTCACAATTGATGCAACCTCCGTGGATGTTGCCCATGTACAATTTTTCTCGATACGATTCTGGGTAGGCCGAACTATCAAAGTACGTGATTCCGCAATATGCCGCCTTTTGGTGCTTGTGCTTCACAATCGAATTCAGCTTCCACGTGTGCGGCGGATACGGACCGCCTTGACGATGGTAGTAACCTGATTCGGCAATATGCCACAAGTGATCAATCACGCACGCGCTAACAAATGCGTTGCCATGTCCATCAATGGCGATGCCCCACGGGTTGCTGGTGCCTTCGGCGAAGAGTTCAAATTCGCGAGTCACCGGATGGATGCGGAACATGGCACACGTAAATTGATACTCTTTTCCTCGATACTTGACATGGCTGTAGTTGAACACGCCGTTGAGTCCGTACAACCAGCCATCGGGGCCCCAAGTAAAGGCGTTGGGCAGTTCATGCGTGTCGGTGCGACCGAACCCCGTCACCACCACTTCTTGTTTGTCCGCCTTCCCATCTCCGTCCGTGTCTTGCAGAAACAGAATGTCGGGCGAATTCGCCACCCACACGCCGCCGTACCCAACGGCAATGCCGGACGGAATGTTGAGACCTTCCGCAAAGACGGTTACCTTGTCGACCTTGCCGTCAGAATCGGTGTCTTCCAGAACTTTAATGCGGTCTCGTCCCGGTCCCGCCGAGCGTCTGGGATATTCAAAACTTTCCGTGACCCAAATTCGCCCTTGATCATCAAAGGTCATGGCCACCGGATTCATGATGTCGGGTTCGCTGGCCACTACTTCCACCGAAAAACCTTCCGGCACCGTCATCTTGGCCACGGCTTCTTGCGGGGAAAGCGCCGGCCCCGGTGCTTGGCTCTGGCCGTGCGGAATGACATCGGACTGAGCCACTGCTGACAAAACGAACATAGAAGATGCAACACCAATGGTTACGGCGAACCAAGAATTCAATCTAAACATACCAGGACATCCAACTGAGTGAGACTAATTCGAATCAGTCCCACATTGTACGCCAACATTCGCGCGGAACAATCAAAGACATTCGCTTAGATGCGACGAAATGTTCCTGGTTCGAACTGCCTGAATCGCAGGGAATGAACTCGCGTGAACAGGCAAAATCCAGCTGATCGGGCTACTTGTCTAACTGCATGGCTTTTTCGCGATGGACCTGAGCTAGATTGGGTTGATTGGTCTTTTCGTACGCCAAGGCCAGTCCCAGATGTGTCTCTTTAGACGCCGACATGCCGTTCAAGCTAAATTGAAAATCTTGGATGGCTGCTTGCCACTGTTGTTGTTGCAGATAAATCTGACCACGAGTGTCTCGGTACAACGCGTTATTGGGTTGCAGTGACAACGCTTTGTTGATCATACCCAGCGCTTTTTCTAAGTCCTTTCCCAATTGCGAAAGCACGTAGGCGGCGTTGTTCAAAGACCGAGCGTCGTCGGGGTTCAGTTCTACAGCCTTATTAAGGTATTCGGCCGCCACTTCGAAATTTCCTTCCTGAGCGGCGACGGTGCCGACCGTAGACCAAATCTGCACGGGCGGCTTTTCCCAGGCTTTAATACGATTGACTGCTTCCCAGGCCTTTTCACCTGCCAATCCCGATTGCGCCGTCATCAACGCCAAAGATACAAACGTATCGGGCTGATCTGGCCGCAATTCGCACGCACGATACAAGAGTTCTGCGTTGTCACCGCTGGCCATCGGTTCGCCTGGACGAGTTGCCAAGGCCTTGTAGATCTGATGCAATTCAGAGGCGAAGGCCTTATCTTCGGGATCTCGATTTTGATACGCTTGGTCCAGCAGATCGTCGATGTCGGCCTTGCTGGTCTTGTCTTGCAATGCGTTTGCTTTGGCCCACAACAGATATTCGAATGGTTCTAGTTTTGCGCCGTTCGAGACCTTCGTTTCATACGCCGAGCTAATCTGCTTAACTGTCTCTTTGGCTTCTTCCCATTTTCCCTGCTGCAAATACAGCGTCGCCAGGCCGATACGTTGTTCGGGAATATCTTTCACCACACTCTTCAAATCCTGCAACGCTTCTGCCAGTCGGCCTTGACGCTGGAAATACATCGCTCGCAAAGAACGAGCTAACACGTTGCCGGGATCGCGTTCCAAGGCAAAGGCCAGATGGATTTCCGCCAAGCGTTCCGCCTCTTTCTTGGTCAGATCGGATTCGCCGGACAGATACCAATTCCCTAGCCATGCATGCGCGAATGGGAACCCTGCTTTTTCTGCGGGCGCAAGGCGTTTCATTTCGGCGACTGCTTCGGTTCGTTCTTCTTCCGTTCCGTCTCGATACGCCGTGTACGCTCGTTGATATTCAATGCGTTCGTCGTTGGCACCAAGCTGAGTCAGTTTGCGGTAGGAAAGCTTGGCGACATCGTAATCCTTGTCCTTCTGCGCCAAACTATAGACCAAACGATAATGCCTAATCTTTTGCGCGTTGCCGTAGAACGGAATTTTGACCATGCAATAGGCCAATGGCAGCGCCAGTAGGAAAGCGGGAACGCCACCTAATAGATGCCAGTAGTTTCTGGTGCGAAACCAGCGTCCGACAAAAATAAAGAAGACGCCAAAGATTCTCCAAAAAACTTGGCCCATGGCGCGCAGGAACACGCGAACAGGCTTGGGAACCAACATTGCGGCAATGCCGGCCACCGTCTTGCCGAACGAAATAAACGCAACCGCGATTCCTCGTTCTGATTTCTTGGCCGCCTTTTGCACGGTCTTGGCGCTTTGCCCAATGGATGACTTGGCGACCGCTTTGGAAACTTGTCGAGACGATTTGGCGATTTGCGTTTCTGCTTTGCGAACGCTTTTCTGTACTGACTTAGAGGTCTTCCGCAGCCATTTGGGATACAGAATATTCGCCAGCGTTTTCAGAACCTTGCGAAACGCGATTTGAATGCGTTGTGAA
>JAGQOZ010000220.1:0-4303 GCA_020426955.1 Planctomycetales bacterium | reverse complement strand
AACTTCGAATGAAAAGGGAGTTTCCAGAACCAAGTGTTGTTCTGCACTGGGTTCGTCTAAATCGTAAGTTATAACTCGGACCAACCGACTCGATTTTCACAATGCGGCGGCCTTTCGCACCAGATTCCAAAATTCGTTCATCATGCCATGTGGCAAAAAAACAACGTTGTCGGCGGAACGAGGTGAAACTACATCATTGCGAATCTTCTCGAGCGTCCGATCTGTCAACAAAGCGTTGGTGTATTTCGCTTAGTTCCAGGTTCCCCATTTCTCTATAGGCCTGTGCTAAGCCCTGATGAATTTCAGGCTTGTCGGGAATACCGTTCAAAGCGTTTTCCAAGTCCGTAATCGCGTTTTGCCATTCGCGGCGAACCAAGTACACAGAACCTCGAGTATCCAAATAGTGCGGATTGTCGGGTGCCAGCGAAACAGCCTTGTTAGCAAATTCGATGGCCTTATCCAAATCTAATGGTTCTTGGTGAGCGTACAACCAAGCCAAATTGTTGACGGTATCGGCATCGTTTGGAGCTTGCTTCAAGATAGTGGCAAAATGGTCTCGTGCCGCTAACATGTCACCTCGCAACACAGCCAATGCCGCGACTGTTTTTTGTGTTTCAACTGTGAGCGACGCGATGTCGATGCGTTCGCTCACTAGCTGTGCCACTTGCGTCTGAACTTCGGGTGCATGCAGCAGCGAAACCAAACGCACAATGACCGGTTCTGATTTCGTATCTAACTCAATCAGTTCGGTTAGTGTGGCCAGCCGATCTTCGGGCGAAAAATCGCCCAACGCTCGTCGGTCATAATCTTGCAAACGCATACGCACCAAATTTTCCGACAACATTTCGTTGTCCGGAAAGCGTTTCAGACCTTCTTGTAGCCAATGAATGGCATCGCTGATTTCTCCAACCAAATTCAATGCGACGGCGTACGCCAGGAATTCGGCTGCGGAAATCACCTGCTCCGGTTCTTCGGAATTCATTCTCGGTTCAAGATCGGCAATAACGTCTCGCGCAATTTGATTGGCCGATGATACTCGTCCCGCTCGCAGTGAAATCTCCGCCACAGAAAGCTTCGACAGGTTGTCCGTAGAAGTCTTAGACGCCGCATCCAAAATTTGATTCGCTTGGTCCAGCTGCCCTGAAGCCAAATAGATCTGCGCCATCAGATTTTGGGCTCGCTGATTACTGGGCTCGCGATCCAACGCGTGCTGCAGATGTTGCTGAGCCAACCGAATTCGCTCGGCTTGTTCCAGCTCATGCGGGTCACGCAACAGCGAATCGGCCAGCCAAATGTGTCCTGGTACGAACCCAGGTCGATCCAGCGGCGAAATCTTCTCCATTTCCGATCGAGCTTGCGCGAATTGTTTTTCGCGAGCCAAATTCAACGCCGCATCAAACACAACTCGTTCGTTCTGGACACCAAGTTGGCTCAGTTTGCGGTAGTACAAATTTGCCGCGTCAAAATCCTCTTTGTCCAGCGCAGATCGAGCAGCCATTTGGTAGTGCCGCGCTTTTAGTTCCGGCGTATAGAACGGAATTCGCAACGCACAATATGCCAGCGGCATCATCAACAAAAATGCAGGAACCCCGCCAAATAGATGCCAGTAATTTCGGCTCCAAATCCAGCTGAGGACAAAATCACCCAGCAAGACGCAGAATCTCACTCCCCAACGGAGTGGCTTGACTAATTGCCGCGTGATCCACAGTCGTTCCGCTGCTTGGAGGAACCCGTGCCACAGGTTGGCGATCCACTGAACCGCGGCGATTTGGAAAAAGCGAGATCCCTGTGAGAATCGTTCGCTGGTCTTGGAGCCCAGCGTCTTTTCTTCAACCCATTCCAAAGAATAGCCGACTTTGTCTCGAACCGATTTTTCGAGCTTCTGAGTGCTTTGGACCACATCCGTGATCTTCTGCAGCGAACCCGTCTTTTCGACTTTTTTCAGGATTTCTTTCTGTGCTTTCCGAGACCGTCGGCTCATTCGGCTCAGAAAGTTGTACCAGCCGTCTACCAAGCGGTGCCAGAGTTTTCGGATTGTTCGCGGAAGTCGTAACCGCATCTGTGATCACTCGATGTCGACGTAGTTTAGGAAAGTTAACCAGTTACTGAGGTTAGGATAATTTTACGGCAAAAAACAGCCTTGGATGATTGTGTTCGTCATTATGGGGAATAGAATGAATGGCGACGAGTGCTAGCAATCTAACTTTGCGAGAACCTTTCGCAACTTGGAGTAATTACGATGAAGTCTAACTCAGTGTTTAGTGTTGCCGTTCTTTTGGCGTTGGCCGGTAGCGTGTTTGCGTCGTTGGATATCAACGAAGTGCGAATTGACGAGTCTGGTATTGAAAACAACGAATACTTCGAACTTTACGCCAATGGCATGAATGTTAATTTGGGAGATTTGACCTATCTGGTAATTGGCGACAGTAGTGCCGGAAGTGGCGTTATTGAGGAAGTTGTTGCATTGCCGAATATCACGCTGAACAGTGGCGAGTATTTCCTGGTTGCGGAATCTTCGTTCAATATGGGGCCGACACCGGATTTAGTGGTATCGCTGAATTTTGAATACGACAACGTAACTCACTTGGTTGTCCGCAATTTCTCGGGTTCGCTTTTTCAGGATTTGGACACCGAAGCCGACGGTGGTGATGGGAACCTTGACATTACGCCATGGTCGGAAGTGATCGATGCCGTAAGCCTGCTGAGTTCCGACGATTTTGGCGACAAAGTATACGGTGCCGCATTGGGCGGAGTTGATGTTGGTGGTGACGGCAACTTTATCCCGAACCACGTTTACCGATCTCCAGACGGTGGTGACTTTGAAATCGACGATCTGTTCTTGGTGGACGATGACACTCCCGGAGCCAGCAATGGAGCGGCAGCGGTTCCCGAACCTTCGGCCTTTTTGCTATTAGGTTTGGTTGGTGGAGTGGCCGGACTTGGCAAGTGGTTGCGAAGTCGACGCCAAGCTGCCGAATAGCACGCACCTGAATCGCCATAGACTGACTTCATCAGGCTCGTTCGAATCGAACGAGCTTTTTTCATGCGCCATTAGGACGCAGCTCGTCGGTTCGGCCCTATCCTTGACCAATCTTGGGGCCTCTCTATAATCCCGGACTTATTCTCTCTATCCGGACCGATTCCGCTAGACTTGCCTATGATTCGGCCGGTTCGTGCCCTTCGCTTAGACTCACTTGGAAGGTTCCGAGCACATGAAAGTCCATGAATTTCAGGCCAAGAAAATTTTAGGGGACGCAGGCGTTGCGGTACCCAAGGGTATCGTCGCGAAAACTCCGGACGAAGCCGCAGCTGCTTTCACTACCTTGGGCGGCCCGATTGCCGTGGTGAAAGCACAGATCCATGCGGGAGGTCGAGGCAAGGGCACCATCAAGGAACACCCGGAACAACATGGTGTTCAGTTGGTTAAGAGTGCCGACGAAGCAAAAAAAGTTGCCGCCAACATCCTTGGCAACACGTTGGTGACCATCCAAACCGGCGCCGAAGGAAAAGTAGTCAACCAAGTCTTGATCGAAGAAGGCTGCGATATCGCTCGCGAATTGTACCTGGGGATATTACTAGATCGAGCCACCGCCACACCTGTCCTGATGGCGTCGACGGAAGGCGGCATGGATATTGAAAAAGTGGCCGCCGAAACCCCCGAAAAGATCTTGAAGGAACATTTTGATACCGGCGTCGGCCTGCAAGCCTATCAAGTTCGTAAGCTCTGCAAGAAGCTGGGACTGGAAGGGGCGTCGGTTCGATCGGCAACCAAATTCATGCAGACGCTTTCCAAAGTATTTGTTCAGAAAGACTGTAGCTTGGTGGAAATCAATCCGCTGGTGGTTACGGGCGCAGGCGAGCTGATTGCGTTGGATGCCAAAGTAAGCTTTGACGATAACGGCTTGTTTCGCCACAAAGAATTCGCTGAATTGCGAGACCTTTCCGAAGAAGAACCAATGGAGGTTCGCGCAGGCGACGCTGGGCTAAGCTACGTCAAATTGGATGGCAACATTGCTTGCTTGGTCAATGGAGCCGGTTTGGCAATGAGCACCATGGATTTGATCAAATTGCATGGCGGCGAACCTGCCAATTTCTTGGACGTTGGTGGTGGAGCGAACGTAGAGCAGGTTTCGGAAGCGTTCCGGATTTTGCTGGGCGATTCGAACGTCAAGGCAGTGCTGGTGAACATCTTTGGCGGCATTATGCGTTGCACGACCATCGCCAACGCGTTGGTAGAAGCTTACAAGACCGTTGGATTCACTGTGCCGCTGGTTGTTCGTCTGGAAGGAACCGAAGTGGACGA
>JAGQOZ010000021.1 GCA_020426955.1 Planctomycetales bacterium | reverse complement strand
AAACCGTGAACTTGACCACCTACACGCTCAAGTACAACCGCATGCATTGGTTGACGGTGGATCATCTGCAACAGCATTGGGAAGCGGCCCACGTGACGGCCACCATCGGTAATCAAATGGTGGATATACGAGCAAACAATGTCACTCAGTTGTCACTGGCGTTTGATTCCGGTCAGTGGCCGGGGCGAATGGACGATCAAGTGACCATTCGCATTAACGGACAACGAGTCACTTCCGTCAAGCCGCGGTCGGATCTTTCGTTGCGCGTCACGCTTCATCAAACGGCAGATCAATGGCGAGCCGGTTCGTTGCCAGACGGCGGTCTTCGCAAACGCCACAATCTGCAAGGCCCGATTGACGACGCGTTGATGGATTCGTTCATTTTTGTCCGCCCCACAGGAAAGGCGGCAAATAAGTCCGTGGCTGCGTGGGCGAACCAGGAAATGGAACGAGCGATCGAACACTGGCGACGTCATTTTCGTGGTGACGTTCGGATCAAAAATGATGTCGATATCACCGACGATGACATCGCCAACGCAAATTTAATTCTCTGGGGCGAAACTGCCAACAACAGCGTGATGCAACGCGTAGCCGAACAGCTGCCGATCCAATGGGATCATTCGGCCATTACGGTTGGTTCGAAGAAATACAGTTCGCAACAGCATGGCTTGATTGCCATCTATCCCAATCCGCTGAATCCCGATCGCTATGTGGTGCTTAACAGCAGCTTTACGTTTCGCGACTTTGCCTATTTGAATAACGCTCGGCAGGTTCCCAAACTTCCTGACTGGGCGATTGTCGATATTCGCACCGCACCAGATTCGCTGTGGCCCGGCAAGATTGTCGACGCGAATTTCTTTGGCGAACAATGGGAACTGATCGAATCCAACCTGCCCGATCCGCATATCACCATGTCGGCATTGCGTTCGTTCTGGACATCCCAGACTGTCACGGAATCGTTGTTCTTCATCCAAGAAGAAGACTATTTGCCGCCACAAGCTCGTTTGTTCTACCGTCCGCAGCAAGTCCTGAAGCTGACCGACGCCGCTCGGCAAACGGAATTCATCGAGGGTCAAGACTATGAAGTCGATTTGGACGCGGGCGTGGTTCGGCTGACCAAAGAAAGTCGCATTCCGTTCAAAACATACGACCAACTTTACCCGCTGCTGGAATCCGATTCGCCCAAAATCCCTTCGGCCAGGCATGATGAAAAGCGAGGTATTTTCTGGGGCGAAGGTTCGCTCTATCACGGTTTGCAAACGGAAGTGACTTATCAGAAAGCGGCTCAACAACCGTTGGATTCGCAATGGTCTGCCAACGAAGTACCCACGTTTGATCCAACTGCCTTGCCCCGGACGCTTCAGAAGCTGCGACAGCAACAGCCGCTGCGAATTCACTTAATGGGCGACAGTATTTCCGAAGGCTACAACGCATCCGGCTTTACAGGTGCCAAGCCGCATCAGCCGCCGTATGGACAGCTGGTGGCCGACGCGTTGGCGCACACCTACAACGTGCGAATCAACTTTCAAAACTTTGCTCGTGCCGGCTGGGTATCCGCGCAAGGCGTGTCGCAAGTGCAGCGGGAACGAGTGGCCGTGGATCAGCCCGATTTGGTCATCATTGCGTTTGGCATGAACGATGTAGGGCAGAAAAATCCCGCCGCGTATCAAAACCATCTTCGCCAAGTTATTCAGCAGGTTCGCCAAACATCGCCCGATACGGAATTCATTCTTGTGTCTTCCATGTTGGGAAATGCCGCCTGGCAACTGCCCATGGAAATGTTTGACCCACTAAACGAAAAGCTGCACGAACTGGGCGAACCGGGAATCGCCGTGGTAGACATGACCAACATTTGGCATCGTCTGTTACGAAGAAAAACGTTTTACGACTTGACCGGAAACGGTGTGAATCATCCCAACGACTTTGGACATCGATTGTATGCACAAGCGATCTTGACCAAGTTAATTGATCCTGTGAACCCATCACAAACAAGTGACGCACATCCCCTGGATTCGTTGACCAAAGCCAAACGCATTGTCTTTCTTGGCGACAGCATCACGTACGCTGGAGACTATATTGGCTTCTGGGAAACATGGCTGGCGGCAAATGTCGTCAGTTCGTATCCAGAAATCATCAACGTAGGCTTGCCCAGCGAAACCGTTTCCGGACTCAGCGAAGACGGTCACGCCGGTGGCAAGTTTCCTCGGCCACATTTGGCAGAACGTTTGGATCGAGTGCTCGCAGCAACCAAGCCGGATGTGGTGGTTGCTTGTTACGGCATGAATTGCGGCATCTATTTGCCGCTGGATCAAGATCGATTCCAAAAATACCAAGACGGTATGCTGCAACTGAAGGAAAAAGTAGAAGCAGCCGGAGCGAAATTGATTGTGATCACGCCACCCACGTTTGATGATGCGATTGCGAACAAAGATTTTTCGTATGATGCTGTACTGGCCGAATACGCCCATTGGCTGGTTTCGAAACGAAGTGACGGTTGGACCGTGATCGATTTCCACAATCGAATGCTGGATCAATTGGCGGCCAACCGGTTGCAGGATGCCGAATTCACCTTCCAGCCGGACGCGGTCCATCCCAATCGCAGCGGACATTGGTTTGTCGCGCAACAGTTGATTCGCTGGTGTGGCGATCGGCTGCCAGACGCGGTGGATACGTCCCCGGAAGCGATGCTGGATCGGCTGGGCGTATCACCGGAACTGCTGGACTTGATTCGTCAACGACAGATGGTTCGCCGAGATGCCTATTTGACGGCCGCTGGGCATTTGCGACCTGGAATCGCGAACGGATTACCGGTGGCGGAAGCAGAAGCGGAAGCCGCCAAGTTAACTCGGAAGATTGAAGCTCTGCGAACCACGACATCACCGTAGTGAATGGCGGTTTGGCAATTGCGGACTTGTAGTGGCGACGGCAGTATTGCGAGCCTGCTTCGCACACGGTTCCGCAATTGTTTCCGTCAACTAGACAGCGTCGCGGTCCATCGCATCGGCATCGTTGTCGGTAGCAGCCGGTCTGACGAATTTCAGGCATTTTTTCAGGCCGTCGCTGAGCGGTTTCCCGACAGTTTGTTGAACGGGCCGAGTTACGGTGGTGACGGTGCGGCGGACGACTTGATATTGATTTGGAAACGCAAAGGAACAGAAGTCAACCAGTTGCAGTGTTGCCAGCATCACGACGGCATAGACAATGATGGTGGAAAACCCGCGCTTGGCGCGCGCGAATTGAGCCATGGGATTTGGATCGTCCTGGCGATCCGGTTCCACGACACTGCGAACGCGTTCAAAGCCGTTATTACTCAGATACGAACAGCCAATTCGAATCACTCCATTTCCCTGTTCGCTCCAAACACTCCGCAGGGTGACTCGAGTTTCATTGTCCTGGTCACGATTGAAGATCAGCAGCAACCGACCGTTAGCATTCAGCGAAGGGTCGTCGGTTTCAATGCAGAGTCCGCCGCCCGAATAGTTCACCAGCTTGACGGAAACTAATTCGCCGGAAAGCTCTCCTTTGGCTTCGGCGGCGACGCGAATGGCAAACCGTTCGTCCGAACGCCGATTGATGACGTCCGCTTGTGCCAAGGCTTCGATGACCGAATCTTCCAATTTTTGATCCAAAAAACAGCCAATCCACCAGCTATCGTGGTCTCGGGGCTGTGCCCAGCGAATGACGCCTTCACAGATTAGATCCAAATAGGCTTCCGGCACGGAAAGCTGCAATCGCACGTGCGTACCGACGGGAATATTGTTAGGCAACGCCGATCGGAGGCCAGTTCTGGAAATATCTGCCAACGTTCCGTGCGCAATGTGGTCGACACCGGACGCGTTGCTGGAGACCAACGTCACCGCCGTAGCGTTGGGCCGCGTCACCGAGTAACGCGGTTCGCGACGCGCCGCCGGTAATTCGGCGTGCAGGATTCGGTTCGTGTCGTGTTCAGCCAACATATTGCTTTTGACAAGACAAAGGTGCGAAGTGTGTATATCTAGATAGCATTTTTTTCAGCGTATTTCCCGAATTCGCTCGGTGACGCCAAACGGCTTGTTGCCGAAAATCATCGTGACCGAAAACGGTAATGCGGGGACTTGCCAACAGGCCGGATTGTTCCCATAAAGATTGTAGGTCACCCCGATGCTGCTCGTGATGATGAACAAGGACGATAGTTGAATGTGGAATGCGATTGGCAAATTCACGCATTCTTCGGTAGAAGCGTTAAAATCGTTGGTATTTCCGGCTTGCTGTTCGTTCTGTTCGCATCCAACATCGTCGTCCGCCGACGGTTTGTGTTTTCAATGCCACGAATCGTTGACTTGGGAGGCCAATCAACCGGCGTGTCCTAGTTGTGGAATTCCCATAAAAAATCGCGAGATTTCTATCGACTGTCCGGAATGTGCGGTTCGTTCGTTTCGCTTTGACCGATTGATTCGCTTGGGAAATTACAAGGGTTCGATTCGCAATTCGGTGATTCGAATCAAAAATTTTGGCGAATACCCCTTAGCGCGATCACTCGGACGACTCTTGGCCGACCAAGTTCGCGACACGTTTTCCGGTCAGCTTTTGCCCGATTTTGTCGTGCCCATGCCATCCCATTGGCGAAAACGGTTGGTTCGTGGGCACAACAGCCCAGAATCGTTGGCCAAGGAGATTGCTTTTCTGGCGAATATTCCGTTGCTATTGGATGTACTGATTTGCCAGCGCCAACCGCATAAACAGGCGTTGCTGTCGTCGGCCGAACGTCATCAGAACCTGAAGGGCACCTTTCGATTACGAGCGAACTACGATTTAATTGGGGCCCACATACTGCTAGTCGATGACATTATCACCACGGGAGCCACTGCCAACGAAGCCACTCGCGTCCTGAAGGATGCCAAAGTGGGTGTGGTTTCGGTTGCCGTTTTGGGGCGAGCGTCCAATTATGATTTGTTGGACCTTCAGCGATCGGATTCTGAGGACAAGGAACAACGCGTCACAAGTTGACGTACGAGAGACAGGCGTAGATAGGGTTTTCAAACGTGAATCAACAACTTCCCACGGTACAAGCGAAATCGGCGCCGCGTCCTTTTCAACGCGCAGTTTTGCGAGGATTGGGTGTGGTGTTGCCTCCGTTGTTGACCATTGTCATCTTGGTCTGGATTGTTAACACCGTCCAAGACTATGTGCTAGTCCCTATTGAAAACGGTGCCAAACATACGATCACTTGGCTTTGGTTTTCAGACCAGACGCTGAAAGAAAAACCAACCGATGCCGTGCAGGTGGATGCGAGAGACGATCACTTTGAGTACCAAGGAAAACACTTTGTTTCTATCTCCAAAGGTACGTGGATTCCCATCCAGGTCTATCAAACCGTTGTAGATGCGCCTGGTTTGGAAGTTCCACAAACGGCGCAAGCCTACTTCCACCGCTACATTGAATTGAAGTACCTAAAACGCAGTGTGGTGCTACCGATTTTCTTCGTGCTGTTTATCCTACTGCTGTATTTGCTGGGAAAATTCTTTGCGTATGGAATTGGCCGAGTGATGTACAAGTCGGTCGAACAGATTATTACGCAGCTGCCGATCATTCGCACCGTCTACACCTCCGTCAAACAAGTCACCGATTTTGTGTTTAGCGATAACGAATTGGAATTTAACCGAGTTGTCGCGGTCGAATACCCCAGAAAAGGAATCTGGTCTTTGGGATTTGTTACCGGTGACAGCATGTTGGACATTCGCAATCATGCAGGAGAACCGGTCATCAGCGTTCTCATCCCGACTTCGCCCATGCCGGCCACCGGGTACACCATCACCGTGCTTCGTAGTGAAACCATTGACATGGATATCACCATGGACCAAGCGTTTCAATTCATTGTGAGCTGCGGCGTGGTGGTTCCCATGGGACAGCGGCAAAACAATATCACCAATGTGATTCACCAAGCCATTGAAGGTCGCACGGCGGAGACCACCAGCGGCTAGAATCGAAATTTCACTCGGCCTTTTTTGTGTTTTCTTTTTCCATCGCCACCATCGTATTCGCGATCCTAGTTGCCCTGATCGGTGGCGTGATCCAGGCGACCATCGGTTTTGGCATGGGTGTGGTTACCATTCCCGTCTTAGTTTGGATTGGAATACCACTGCATCACGCCATAGGCATGATGTTGCCCTGCATTGTCTTTCAAACGGCATTGAACAGTTGGCAGCACAAGGCCAAACTTCCTTGGCGAGACATCTTGCGTCTATTTGCATTACGACTGATTGGACTGCCAATTGGCATCGCCATTTTGCATCAACTTTCCGAAACCAATACCAACGCAACTCGGCAAGTTCTAGGAATCGGGCTGATTGCCATCATAAGCCTGCGTTGGTTCGAACCAAATTTGCCTTCGAATCGAGTGGCCGGCGCATCCACGTACCTATTCGGGTTGCTGAGCGGTCTGGCGGCGGGACTGATTGGCATGGGCGGGCCACCGTTAGTACTATGGGTCATGAAACAGCCTTGGGACAGCGTTCGACAGCGAACGTTTCTGTGGGCATCGTTTCTGTTGGTCACGCCCATTCAGGGTGCCATTTTGATGTACAGCTTTGGAGCAAGCGAAATGGCAGGTGCCTACGCCGCCGGAATGTTGTTGGTCCCTGCCGTGGTTTCCGGATCTTGGCTGGGAAATCACTTAGCAAAGCGATTGTCGGCAGAACGACTGCGTCTTCTCATGACGTCATTTCTGTTGATAATTGCAATTCGATTTGTCGTCAGCCCTTTTTGGACAGAAGCCGTCCCCGGTGAACAGAACTCAACGGAATTCAATGAACCCTATTCGACTCGGAACCAGAAGTAGTGCCTTGGCGCTTTGGCAAGCACATTGGGTACAAGAACAGTTGCAAAAACTGGGCGTTGATGTCGAAGTGATTCACATCAAAACGCAAGGCGATGTCAAATCGGGCCCCATTGGGCAGATTGGCGAACGAGGTGTCTTTACCAAGGAAATCCAACGAGCGTTGTTGGATCAATCCATTGATCTGGCCGTGCATAGCTTGAAAGACATGCCCACCGAAGCTGTTCCCGGTTTGCAGATTGGTGCCGTGCCAGCGCGAGAAGTCAATAGCGACGCGTTTGTTTCCAATTCAGTGGCGGACTTGGATTCGCTACCGGCCGGCGCCAAAGTTGGGACCGGTAGCAATCGGCGTAAAGCCCAATTGCTTTCGCTTCGCCCGGAATTGGACGTGCTAGACATTCGCGGCAACGTGGGCACTCGGCTGCAAAAACTGGACGACGGTGAATACGACGCCATCATTTTGGCCGAAGCCGGTCTGCGTCGTCTGAAGTTAGCGAATCGCATCACACAACTGTTGCCGAAAGACCAAATGGTACCAGCCGTGGGCCAAGGAGCGCTAGGATTGGAAGTTCGAGATAATGATTCGGCCACGTTGCAAGCGATCTTGCCGCTCAATCACTTTGAAACATACCAAGCAGTGATGGCGGAACGAGCCATGTTGAGCGCGTTACGAGGTGGCTGTTTGGCACCCGTCGGCGCGTGGGCTCGCAGCGAAGCAGGCCGTTTGATCTTGGACGGCGTGGTTCTAAGTACGGACGGTCGAGTTCGATTGGAGACGCATCAGGAAGGACCGATCGACTTTGCAGAAGACCTTGGCGAAAAAGCGGCCATCCATTTAGCCGATCAGGGCGCCAGAGAAATCATTGCGGCCGAACGAACGTCATAGTCGCATTCTGTCATCAGCTGCAGATACTTTAGCGAGCTTGTGGTGCGGGAGTTTCCCAGCGAATCAGACTCCATCGGCTGAAATAGGCGAGTCCAAGGCTTAGCAAGATCAATGCCCAGCCAAACGAACTGGGCGCCAGCCAGAGCCACCAGACGACGCCCAGCAACACGCCAAACGCATGTGCCCAACGAGCGACCAGTACGTGGCGATTCGATACGCCTCGGCTCCACAACACCAGCGTGACGCACACAACCGAGACAGCGGCGATCAATCGAGCCAGCCAATCGGATGGTTCGGCAGGCACATCCACCAGTTCGATACGAAGCCGTTTGTTGGACGTCTGAAATTCGATCTGCTCGCCTAAGTCGGTAGTGAACCGCCGCAAGTTTGACACTTCGATCGACGACAAGATCTGCCTGGGCTGCCATGTGCGAATGGTCCACTGACACGGCAATCCACTGGCGGTACTAATGTCTCCGATTCGATTTGGGCCATGAACTACGGGCTTGGCGGTTTCCAGTATGATCGAACCGTTTTCCGATAGGCGTAACGGGTAATGGTAAATCAACATTACGTCTTGGAATTCCGCGTCCACAGCCAACGGCAAGTGCAAGATTCGGTCCGCCGCAATCGGAGCAAAATCGACAGAAACGTCGTCCACCAACGCTAAAGTGACTTCAGCGGATTCCGGCAATTGCCATTGTGCTTGACGAGCTTGATTGCCTTGCAGACGAATGCGTTCTGTGACTTGGACCGTTTGCTGGTCCATCCGGATGTCTCGATCCTGGCTGACCACAATGGGATCGGCATCCGCAATTTCGCCTCGCACCAATCGGACTTGGAACGCACCACCTGTGGCTCCAAACGTTTGAAATCCAGAACTTCGCTTCGCCAATGAAGACTGGTCGGCAGGCAGTGCCTGTGGTTCCAAGTTGGTCAAATCCCACGTAAACGGCAGACTTCCATTTTGGACCGGCAGGACAAAGAAATTCGATTCGGTATCAGTATCGGTATTGGCAATTCGCAGGATAGGCGCATTGAACTCTTGCAACGCTGGATTCATTTCCGTCACCAAACGAAACGTGGTCCGCTTTTGTAGTGGCGAATTGAAGTCGGCTTGATACATCCATTCACCCGGAACAGGCGATGGTGTCCAAGACCATTGGACAGCGCCATCAATGACGGCGTTACGCCAAACTTCGGGACCGGTAAAGCGAATTCGATCCACCGTTCCTTGCGTCGCTTCGACCTGAACAAAGACTTCATAAAACCACGAATTCGCTCGATTCTCTAACAGATGAACCAAACTGGCATGGAACGCGGGCTGACGATCAACAATCTGTTTCTCCAGACTTCCATGACCCGTTGATTCTCGCCAAGTGCCAATGCGTTTACCGCCCACATTTTGCACCAGCGTTCGAATGAAAGATGAAATCTCTTGTGAAGAAGTATTGGAAGCCGACTGCAAATCAGCGTTAGGCACCAGGTCCACGGTCAGGTTCGGCTGACGATAGACAGCCATTTGCCGAGGTCCACCGATCAGTGGCAACGTCATCGGTTGCAATTCGCGAACTTCGGCCGGTGACGTTGCTTCGACCACCACGAACAAGCTGCTGGTAATGGCGCGAGGCAACACGATTCGCGCCGTATGCTCGTCGCCCCGACTCCACCGCAACGGAATTTGCGAACGATCCTGCACCAGGAAGACGCGATGCACTTCAGCCGATGCGGGAATCTGGACATGCAGTTGAGCCAAGCCATTGGAATACGTTTGAATGTTGGTTAGTAGCCAATGCCGAGTTCGCTGGGGTTCAATCAAGAACAGATTCACCGATTCGGCGTCCGGAGGCGTATCAATCAACCGAGTCTTGAGCACAAAAGAGCCGTCAGGGCTGACATTCCGAAAGGCAAAATCCAATGCCGCTCCGTCGTCGTCCCAGACTTCGGCAAATTGCTGCGGTGATATTTTGTTGGCAGGTGCCAATTCCAACCGTCCTGCGATTTCATCTGACATCCGAATGCCCAACCAGCGTTCCGCTTCCACCGCGTTTTCAATTTCAATCTTGGGGACGCGGACATAGCCCAAGCCGCTAACCCCCAATAAAGTAAACGTGGTGTCCACTTGAGACATACCGTCGTCAGACAGCTGTGGATAAAATCGCAGACGCTGCATCGGCCCAGCCACATCTTCCAACGTGTTGGGCTGATCACTGTTGGTGACATCAATTCTTAAGCGATCATCCACCAACAAGACGATTTCCGGCACATCAACGTCGGCTGAATCGGCTTCACAATGGAAATGTACCGTCACGTCGTTGGGCTGAACGTCCAGTTCGAGACGCGAAATCAAGTCCGCACGCCGATCCATTTCCATGCCATTTCGAACCGACGAGATTTCCATCGACACATCGGCAACCATAGAAACGTCGGCCGTAAACTGTCCGGCCGCAAGTGCCGTCGACGTGGTCGAAGTTTGCTTCGCCAACCTCGTTTCATCACCCCAAACGGCCACGTCCAACTTTTCGGTTACTCCGGCCACACTTAGCACCGCTTGAGGAATACGCGGCACCTGCCAGCGGAGTCGGCCAGCGGCCAGGGGCACCGTCAATTTAAACTCCATTTCATAGGCACCAGGGCCATCGATCGGGACGATGCATTTTCCTTCGTCCGAATCCAACTGCAGTTTTGTCGGTTGACCGTTGACAGTGGCATCCCGCTGCAACATCGCGACCATTGACAGCGGAAACAGCATCGACAACTGGGAATCTTGAACTTGGACATGGACGGAATACGCTGCTGTTATCGTTGCCGATGAACCGAGTCCCGCATTGGGTAATGAAACTTGATATCGAGCCGACTGCAACAAGTAGGCCGACGAAGCGTCACCTGCTTCCGCTTCGAATTGAACCAACGATTCCAGCAACTCCATAGGGACATACACAAATTCGCTCGCGTTGCCCGACGTACCGTTCCAAGGAATGAAAACATCCACCGGCGGTTGACGATCACTCGATTCAAGCGGTCGGTCAGATCCAGGACCGGAGCCCGTCGTTTGTCCCCACAATCCATCAACGGCAGTGCAAGTGACAATCAAAACAACGGAAATCCAACGCGCATTCGTACTGCCGAGTGCTGAACGGCGAACCGCTTTCATTACCGAAGTCGCTCGTTGACCTTGGGTTCGTGACCAACGAATCAAAATTCCCGCAGCGCATCCCCACAGCGAGATGGTTCCCCACGCCGACCAACTCAGTGGTGCGAACAGCGCTGTCAGAGTTGCGACGACGCACACGGCCAAAGAAAATCGCATGCTTTTCCTAGCCGCCCACCACGATACCGCGGTTGCCGTGAGAAACAGAACCACTCTCCAAACTGTCATCTGCCATTGGTCCAGTAGGTGAATCTGAATCGATCCATTTTCCACGGGCAGTGTGTGCAGCGACCAGCCGGAAACGAGATACGGATATCGATTGGAAGCCCAACCGGTTTGCGTCATGGCAGCGGGGCGATCGTTCCATTCGTCAAGTCCGACCAACAACGGAAAACCGTCTAAGGATGTATCCGGAACAGTTTTCACGGGCGCCATGCGTTGTCGAATTCGCACTAACCGATCAGGTCGTAACCAATCGAGCTGGCCTTGAAAACGCGCCACGCCTTCACTGGTGGTTAACACCATGGCCGAATCCAAAATGGCCAAGACCAAGTCATGTTGGTCCATCACCGTCGAACCCAGCGAGTTCCGATCCACCGTTGCCGACGCCACCACTCCAGCCTCACGTAGCCGTAGGTCGTCCACCAGCAATGGTCGAGTCGAATCGAAACGCACCATATTGGTTTGGCAGTCTTGCAGCAAACTGAACCAAGTAGATGTCTCGCTGGAAGATGACGTTGCTGGATTGTAGCGTTGCAATGTTTCCACAAATTCGGCCGCTGCGGTGATTTCGCGAGCATCTGTGATACGGCGAAGTCGCGCAAAAAGTCCCAGCCAACTTTCTTCGGAGAAAAAGTCCAACGGTTTTGATTCCGGATTGCGAACAGCCGGTCCGAACCAGCGTTCAAGCCACACGCCCGAAGACTCGGCTGTGCCCGGACGAGACAATGACAGGCCGAACCGAGGTGGCGTCCAAACCTTCCAGGCGGACGCCAAGATTGTCGGTTCGAATTCCAATCGAGGTGCAGTCAGCGGCATAGTCACGTCGGACAGCGTAGATTCCTGAAGCGGAAAAAGGATCGCCACATCCGCCAAGGTTGGATCCAGCGGAATCGCAACTTGTCCGTCATGCGCCTGCACGGTTACTCGCCGCCCATTGACCGTCAACTGCTCCGGCAGTACCAATGGGCATTGAAACCGAAATTCCGTGACGCCATAGTTGCTGGCCAGAATCGAAACAAAATGTCGCACTTCCAAAGTGTCAGTGACAAACGATTCAATTTGTAGTTTTTGGATAACAAAATGGCCGTTTCGTTGATTGGCGGATTCCAACATCAGCGGCGTTTGCCCTGGGATGGTGTCGGAATTGGGAGAATAGAGATAGCGTTCAAAAAAACGAAAATTCCCAGGCCGTTCGTCCACGTTTACTCGTTCCAGTCGCGAATTCGCCACGGTGCGCACCAAGTCAGTGGACGCCGCAACCACGTCGATTTGTCCCGACTGTTCGCTGGCATTAAGAATTCGAGCTAACGTGACTTGTTGTTGTGACAATCGTCCCGCCGTGCGACTTGCGGTGACCGTAAAAGGTTCGTCCAACGGCTCCGAAAACAGCAGTCGCACTGTATGCAATGGCCGATCCAACACAGTTTGCGCGTCGATTGCCACGTCTTGATTGCCAGCGAAATTCCAAGCGAAGGGGACTTGTTGTTCATCCAAGAAATGAATGGTGATTTCGGAAACAGAGGACGAAAGTGGTCGCACGTCAAAGGTAAACTGTTCGTTCACATTTGTCTTGCCGACCTGACATTCCACTCGCACGTCACCAGCCAATGACACCGTCTGTGGAACCAATCGGACGGACGGAATCTGGTCTTGTGACAGCAAATCAATGCAAGGTTCGTCGGCATCAAGATCCAACAGGTCGCGTACGTCATCCGGAATTGTTGCCCCATTGCTCCAAATGCTTTGCAAAAAGTCTTGCCACTGCAGTTGATAGTTTTCCGTGGCCTGTAACAAAACACGCTCCGCCGTGGAAGGCAGTTTGGCAAAGACAATGGGATGCAATGCGCTCAACAAGAGCGGTTGGCCGCTGGTGTCCAAGCGTTGAGCCAGTGCGATTCGAAAAACCGTTGTTTCGTTGGCCATGATCGGTCGCTGGAGCACTAATTCCAGCATGCGTTGATTGCCCACCTGATTCAACGTCCAACTTCGCAGACGCGTATCGGGAACGGAACTCACGCTTTCAATCGACCAACCGTCCGCCACGTGAGCACGCAATTGAAACACATTTTCTTTTTGCCCCGTGACACTCGCCGCCACCACCGCGTCCACTCGACCATCAGACAAGCGCACAACCGTTGTGCTATCCAGCGCGGCACTCGGTTGTTGTTTGCGAACCTGAAACAGTACCTTGGCTTGGGGTTCTTCCAACAGGATCGAAACAGAGCCCGGCGCTGCCTCAGAGGCTCCGCTATCCGTTGCGTTGGAAAATCGAGCGTCTTCCAGTTCCAGTTGAGTGACTTCGCATTCCGAAGCAAAAGCCAGCGTTGTCTTTTCTTGCAGCCAGAACACGTCTTGCGGGCGAAGCCGCGGCAACATTTGGGGCAAGCCGAACGACAGATCGGCGTACGCAATACAGCGGATAATGATCGATTCGTTATCGTCCGAAGCAAACGGTTCCAGGTCCACCGCAACGATACTGGCGCCATCCTCCAGTGACGCGACGCTCCATTGCGTTTCCGCGCCGCCAACACGAAACTCCTGTGCCCGCATGCCTGGCGGAAACTGGATGTGAAGCTGTTCTAAACGTGACGTGCGACCATCCAGCCGCATGACCGAAGTCGATTCGATCCCCGTCTCCGCCACTCGATACTGATTGGACTGTGTCAAAAAAATGTCATTCGTCTGCAATGGCTGATCATTCGCCCAAAATCGAAACCGCAAGCGGCCCTGTCCATTTGGCCGGAAAACCGTTGTTCCAGACGACACGGACACAGGAGCCTTAATTGCCACGCCATCGACCATGGCCACATTCGAGGCCAGGCCTTGGCTATCGTTAATTTGTAGTTCCGCACGTTCGCTGGTCGGGAATGTGAAATCCACTAACATCATGTTGGCATTTTCTGACAGGGGCGTCTGCCACATGCATTCCACCGTCCCGGATTGCTCGACGACCAACACCGGCCGACCTCGACTGTCCGTTCCCCATTGTGCTGGCCGACCATCCGACCAACGCAAGTCGTGAAACCGTACGTTATCGGCGAACAGAGAAATTTCTCGAGCCATCATGTTGTTGTGATGAATTTCAAAAACGGCCGAACCCACCAACGAGTTGTTTGACACGCTTCCCGTGAAGCGCGCGTCCGTAATCCGAGTCGTGCGAAGTGCCGAACTCGGAATCTGGTTTTCTGCCAGTTGGACAATTCGATCAAACCGTTCTTGCGGGAATGGAAGATACTGACGCTGGATCACCGTCGGCAATCGTTCTTCCGGAACGAACACTCGTCGAAATCGCTTCGGCGCGGTAGTCTCTTGAGCCAGGGCCGTGACCACACACCCGACCGACAATAGACCGACCAGCATCCAGCTCAAGCGACGAATCATGCCTCCGAATCTCCCGAGTTCGGACCTGACGCAGGCAGCGTAGCGGTCGAAATTTGTGAAGATCCGGGTTGTGCCCAGCCGCTGTTTTTTCCTGTTCGCGAATCGTTCTGCCCGGTCACCGTCACAATCTGCTGTGACCATTGCATGCGAATTAAATGCGTGAAGACCGAAGCGAGTTGTCCGGCGAGTGTAGCCAATAGGCCCAGCAGCGATGCCTGGCCTAGCATCAAAGCCAGAGACACGTTCCAGCCGAGCAGCAACAATATTCCAACCACCATCAGCAGAATCACAAACGGGTGACGTACCACCGGGATGTAGATAAAAACAAGCCCCAGTGCCATGGCCAGCAAGGAACACAGGCCCACCAACCATCGGCGGCCAAACGCGCGAATGGCAACTGGTTCTAACGGTCCAAAAGAACTGAGCAAATACTGGTTGCCGCCGGTTGCTTCTGGCTGCGAAGTCGCGTTGGACCACGCTTCCAATCCTTGTTGCGAACGCGGAGCGGAGCGAGTCCACCAACTGCCGGACCATACCCAGCGACTGGATGCCGTGACGTTGTCACTGACGCCCCAGACGTGTTCATCTTCAGGAAGAACTAATTGCCAAAACCAGGTCCGAGCCGACGAAGTTCCAACCAATTGCGGCGGTGTCAACAAAAACGTGCCCAATGTCGGTCGTTGTTTGTACGGCAAAGACAATTCGATGGTGGGCGGTCCTCGGTTGTCGCCAAGCAAAGGAACGCGAAGCTTTTCATTCGCAAAATTCGTGGCGACGGATTGGCCATCGACAACCGCAACCACTTGAGTCACATCCACTTGGTCGGGCAAAATAAACTCCAGCGTGGTTTGGTTGGTTTCCACCGTAAAGACCGCTCGGTCCAACCGAATATCTTTGTTCATCCAAGACTGAAACCAAGCTCGATGAATTTGGGTGATGACGTTCGAATGAGCATCCACGGCGGTTTCGTTGGTCTTGGTGATCGACAGTCGAATGGAACTGGCTGGCTGAGAACTGATGCCGCCAACCGCTTGTAGCGAACCAGAACGAACCATGTCATCATCACGCCGCCATTCTGTTGATTCACCAAAATCATTGACTCGAATTCCCAGTTGCGGATCGACTTCGATAATATTGGATCGCAGATCACCCAATTCGGTCGTCAGCAACGGAATGGCAACCGTGGAATTGGCTTCGCGTCCTGACAGCGAAGTTCCCCAAGGAAATTCCACCACCAACGAAACTCGTTCCAACATCGCTTCTGGCAATTCGATGGGCAAGATCCGGAACGCCGCGTCGGTGCCGGCGTTTAGCAAATCATAGGGATCAAAATCAAAGGTCTCGCCCAACACGCTGATCGTCAGATTTCCGGTTGTGGCCGAATTCGCCAAAGCTTCGACTAATTCTTCTGGCAACGTAAGTTCAACACGGCTGATCGGTTCGTACTTGGGCAGGAACTCAAAATACTGTTTCACCTGCGCTACCGAACTGGCCAATTCGATTTCGCTACGAATATGCGTTGTAATCTGACGTTCGTGAAGTTGATAGCGAAACGCCAATTGTTGACTGCCCTGTTCGCCTACGGTTCGAAAGAAACGAGTTATCCTGGCGACACCCGGAACGTCACCGGTCGGCCGTAAATCGGGAGGAATCACACTGGACTGAAATCCAATGGTCGTTTCTGGTTGAATGTCCAGCGTCACATTGTTGGCGGAAGAAACTAACAAGTACCCAGGGCTCACCACGTTGGCTTGGGCCATTGGAAACTGCAATTCTGCTTGGACGCTTCTGGACGCCACAGGAAGATGCGACGTAATGACAATGTCAAAGACGTCTGCCACGGACTGTTCCAACTGCAATTGCAGCGGCGCGCCTGGCTCTGACTGATTCCGACTCCGGACCGCGCCAAACGGGCCCACGTTGTCCACAATCCAGTCTTTGGTATCAATCTGAATGCTGGAAATCGGCGCTCCGCTAACACGGCATGAGAACGTGCTTTCCAGCTCAAATCGTTGTGACTTGGCAACCAAGCGATGCGATGGTTCGACAATCAAGCGAGTCTCTTGCTGTTCGGCTCGAACCTCTAACCGGCTGGGCTGCCGAAAAAATTCATACGTTCCTACAACCGGTAATTCGGACGAATTGGCTTCATCTGCAATACGGCTGACATTTTGACCTGGTTGAATGATGACGGACCAGCGAGGATCCGCCATGATACGAATCTTGCCATATTGCCGAATCGCGCCGATCACTTCCAGGTAGCCAACATTTACAAACTGTTCCGGGGAAACGCGTTGCGTCGTTCGCAAGCTGAGCTGAATCCGAGCGTCCGACGTGGCGTTGTTCAGTCGGACGTCATAAAGGTTGGTCTGCGTTTCCGGTTCGTTCCGGCCAATCGAAAGTTCCACGTCCGGAGCGTTTTCCAGCTGGGCGGTGAAGACATCGGGCAAACGAATGGTGAACTGCTGAATCGGTTCATCGGAACTGCGAACTTGCAGCGAAGCACGTAGCGTCATGCCGCCGGGACGTTCCACCACGGCCGCAACGTCACTTTCGACTTCGACAAAATTATTTTTCGGTTCGGTCGGTCGAATCCGGCCTTCTCGCCACGACGTTGTCACTCGGCCCTTCAACCCTTGCGCCGTTACCAAGACGCCACCCGCTTCAAAATCCTCGACGGAATGGACCGCCACATTGCTGATCTGCGCCTTAATCTGTTCACCGGGAATCCGCAGACTCATCTGTGAACGTACCGACACCGGTGGCGTCAGTACCCACTGCGCCGCCTCGACAACGCGCTCCACCGGGTGCGCAAACCGCCCCGTCAGTTGAATGGTTCCCGGCAAGTCACCTCGGAACCAAGCGACAAAGCCCTTGTCATTTTCGAATGTCAGCTCAAACTCGACATCCTCGGCGTCACATGTCAATTTGGACTCCAATGGTGCCGCATTCGGAAATCCCAAAGTCACTTTGTGCCACGTTGAATTCCGGTTCAATTCGACAGGCGTTTGATTGGCTTCATCGTCGGTGTCGGTTTGCGGTTCGCCGGTCGCTCGCTGTGGAACGTTGGTGGACAGTTCAAATTGCAGTTCGGATTCCACGTAGGTGGTTTTGACTTCGGCATCAATCGCGACCGATTGAATGCGAATTGGCTGAGGTTGATTGGATGCTGCGATCGCTTGTTCCCGTTCGATATATTCGCGTAGTTTGGGATACGGAAGATTGAAGACCGGAACGAACCCACCTTTTCCGTCCGGCAAGTAGATCACCTGAGCGGGCTCTTCTTGCACGCTTGTGGTTGTTCGATCCGAAACAATAGGCTGAGCGGTACCAAGCGACGAAAAGCAAGTCAAGCCAACGATCAGCCAGATCAGTGACGTCCCAGCGCGGATTGTTCGAACGAATAGGCCGATCATGGCAACGCGATTGGGGTGAAGTGAAAATGGAAAAGGCGATATCCGAATCAATTTGTGCGGACAAGACGAGACAAAAAGGGTCCAACAAACAAGCTCGCTCCGTCTGCTTCTAGTTTATCTGCTGAACGCCCTGCCTTGTAGGAATTTTGTTGTCCTTCGTCGTCAATTCAGAAACCAATAGACTTGCGTCACTCTGTGACCAACGCCAAGGTGTCCACCATTTCTTTTAATAGAGAATCGGTTGACGCGACAATCAACCGAGGTTTCGCCAAGTTAACAGGACCACCTTCGATGTTGGACATGCTACCACCCGCTTCGGTCACAACCAGAAGTCCTGCGGCAGCGTCCCAAATTTTTAACGACGTGGCCCAATAGGCATCCAATTTTCCTTCGGCCACGTAACAAAGGTTCAGCGCTGCGGAACCGAGCCGTCGCAGTGCCTGGCATTTCACCAATACTTCCACAAAATGTTTTACTTCGACCGCCTCTCGTTGCACTCCCGGTGGAAAACTGGCCGCCACCAACGCTTTGTCTAGCGAACCGACGTCGCTGGTTCGAATCGGAACGTCATTCAGAAACGCACCTCCACCTAAACTGGCCGAATACATTCGATTGTGAACAGGATCGAAAATGACCCCGGCAACCACCGCCTCCTGCTGTAAAGCAATGGAAACCGAATAGTTGTCAAAGCCATGCACGTAGTTCGTCGTTCCGTCAATCGGGTCGACAACCCAACGACACGATTCTGAAACAGTCCCACCTGCAGAATCAGACTCTTCTCCTAAAAAGCCGTAATCTGGGAACTCCGCCTCCAGTACCCGTTGAATGCAATGCTGGGCCGCCACGTCTGCCTCGGTCACCAAATCCGCCGGGCCTTTCTCACGAGCGACGATTTTTCCCTGCATTTCCAGCAGAATCGTGCCGGCTTCGCGCGCGGCTTGCTTCATTACCGATAATTCTCGCATTCTTCTCATCTTTCCCAGACAACAGACTTTTTGTGATGATCATAATCGTTATCACGATTAGACATAAAATTCACATTTTTCGGCAGTAGTGTAGACAAGACCGGGCGAGCTGGTATGATCACAAGTGGTAATAAAAGGAACAGAACATTATTTCCTTCTCCTTTATTTGGCCTCTTCTCTGTTCCGGCCCCGCCGCGAAGCTTGCTTTCGGCGGGGTTTTTTTGTGCCCGTCACGGCCTGAAGGACTTCGCGCCGCCTGTTTTCTGACCGCGCGCCTGGTTGACGTATCCGGCCAATCTTTCGACAACTTTCTGCTTAGAAGCCGTTTTCGCGCAGTAAATCTTTCACGCAGCAGATAAATCCTTTTTCAGCTTGGCGAGAAGTCATTATGTGCCAGCCCGTCGCGAGTAACTTGACCTGGAAACAAGAACCGAATCGGAACATCGCCAAGCTGCAAAGTTTGGACGAACGGTTTGTCATGCCGGTAGATGCCGAGTGGCCGAATCGCGGTATTTCCGAACTGGTGCTGGACGGAAAACGGTTCGATACGTGCAAGTTCCTACAACTACACTTTCCTGGCAAGACTGCATCGGCTCCAGAACCGGTTGCGGAGGCCTACATCCGCGGCGACGATTTTGTTGTCACATATACTCAGCCGCCAGAACGTACCATTCGGCCTCAGGTCTACTGGCGATCGCTCCAGTTTGGCGATTCGACATTCGGAGTTCAAGTCATCCTTTCGACCCAAACGGATCAACTGGCCAGCGAACCGGAATCCTCTGTAGTCTCGGTCTTCCGTCAAGCCGACGTCTTTTCCGTGAATGCAGAAAACCTGCAACCGATCGAACGATCGAACGCCGCGCAACGGGATCCAGATTTTTGCACATTCTTGATTCGACCTCATTCGATTCCGGAGTGGTCTTTTGTACAGATTATTTCGCCCACTGATTTAAGCGATTCGTTTGTACGAAATACGGCAGACGGCAACCTGGAAATTGGCTTCCACCTGTTTCGACACGAATTGGAAAAGGGAGTGATTCGTCGAGGTCAGGTGTGTGGCGTATTTCTGCCCAGACACAATGACCAGCAAAGCGCAACTGAAATCTATGAACAACTCCGTGATTGGCGACCTCCGTTGACGACATAATCAATTGCGTTGCCGACAACGACGCGAATCTCACGGCATTTCTTTTTCTTTATCCGAACCCAGGTTTTTTTATGTCCATTGATCTTCGCAATCGCATCTTTCACGAACTTCAACAGATCACGCTGATAGATCCGCATACACACATCAACGCGCTACAGCCCGCTTCAACCACGCTGGCAGACATTTTGGGCTATCACTACTATACCGAGCTTGCTCATTCGGCAGGCATGCCCAAATCGCAAATAGAACAAGCGGATTTGGATCCCAAGGAAAAGGTTGCCAGGTTAATGGCTAATTTGAGCCCGATCGAAAACACCATTCAATACAGTTGGTTTGTCGAGATGGTTGGGGATCTATTCGACTTTCAAGCCGAACTGATTACCGCTGACAATTGGGAGTCACTGTACGATCAGAGCCTCCAACAGATGGCTCGGCCAGATTGGAGCCGCCAAGTGTTGGAAAAGACCAATTTGGAAGCGGTGTTTCTGACCAATGATTTTGACGATCCGCTGGAAGGCTTTGACACGTCGGTCTACATTCCTTGCCTGCGAACCGATGACTTGGTGTTTCACTTCCAAAAAGCAAGCGTTCGCCAGCGGTTAGCAGAAGCGACCAAACTGGAAGTTGGCTGCAGTCAAACGTTGCGACAAGCCATTGGAAGACTGTTCGACCACTTTGTTTCCAAAGGCGTGAAAGCTTGTGCCATTTCTTTGCCGCCTGATTTTTCGCCCGAAAAAGTGGCCGACTCGGCTGCAGATGCTGCGATTGCCAAACTGTGCCAGACGGATGGCCAGGGCGATCAAAATGCCGTGCGAACCACATCTCATTTTGTGTTTTGGACCTTGGCGGAATTTTGCGCGGAACATCAACTGCCGTTTGATTTAATGATCGGCGTGAATCGAGGCGTCTATGCCGATGGTGTGTTTCAAGGCCAAGATCTGTATGACAGCCGAGTGTCGTTGATTCAATATCAAGCATTGTTCAATGCGTTTCCGCAAGTGGTGTTTCCCATCTCCGTTTTGGCCAGTGTTACCAACCAAGAACTAGCCAGCTACGCTTGGATTTTTCCCAACGTCGTGACCAACGGGCACTGGTGGTATTCCAACACGCCGACGTTTATTGAACACGACACGGCCGCTCGCCTGGAAGCCGTTCCCGCCACCAAGCAGATTGGCTACTACAGCGACATGTACAAGCTGGAATTCGCATTGCCAAAGTTCAACATGTACAAACGCATCTTGGCGAAAGTTTTGGCCGAACGCTATGTCATTGATCGTAGTTGGAGCGAAACTCGGGCTATCGAATTCGGCCGCAAAATCCTACGAACCAACGTCGAATCGGTCTTTCACGTGTCCTAGCTTGCCGACACTGCATGCCGAATCGACGGCAACGTGTTCGCGAGCGATTACCATACTTCGACACGCGCAAGGAACTGCAACGACGTTACCTACCTATCAAAGTTCGAAACTTGAAAACGCGTGAACAAGGAAACGAGTCACCTCTGACGGACTCGTACAAACACCAACATGAAATTCATCCCCAACGACCATCAATTCGTTCCGGCTTCGCACGAAGATCCCAGTCGGCCTGGTGTGCTGAAACGCGTGTTGGCAATGAAAGAGGAATTGCTGGATGGCCGAGTGCAGATGATCAACTGGGCAAGGCTACCAGTCGGTTCGTCGTTTCGTCTGCATTACCATGAAGACATGGAAGAGACGTTTATTTTGACTCGTGGCGAAGCCATGATGACAGTCAATGGTCAGTCGATTCAGATGCACTCAGGCGACGCCGTGATCGTGGCACCGTTGGAGCAGCACGAAATGAAGAACTGCGGCGCCGAAGACGTGGAATATATTGTCGTCGGGATCTCGTTGGGTAAGAACGGCAAGACTGTCGTTGTCGAAACATGATTCATCCCCCTCACGCGAATTACACGAAGCATGTTGTGTAATTCGATTCTTGCCATTCGCCTCTGTGCGTCAAGTGTTTTCGTGCTGCGGCGCACCGAAAAACTACGGTTTGCCAAAATGCTTATCGGCAAAGTCACAGTAGACTTCCCAGTCAGACAGCATGACGTCATGCTTACCAGGACGAATGTTGTAACCGATTCGGTCGCCCACCAACGAATTGAGTTCGGGCAGTTCGGTTCGATCTAACCCTTCAAACCCAAGTAACTCGTACGCTGGTGTCGCGTGAACTCCGGCCAGCATTTCCCCTTTGGGATCGGCCCAACGATCTTCTTGGGCACTGCAGATCAGCACAGGACGCGGCGCCATTAACGCCACCAGCATGTGTTGATCCACGGGGCAGGCATCTTCATTGTCGTTGTATTGCAAATAGTTGTCGTTAAACCAATGCGGAAACGATGTATTGATCCGTTTGACCGTTTCGCCAAAACGACGTCGACTGATGGCCGCTCCGCCACAGCCCGAATTATTCGAAATAACCAGTGCGAACCGTTGATCGATCGCGCCGGCCCACAACGCCGTTTTTCCCAATCGTGAATGCCCCATGACCATGATTCGATCCGCGTTGATTTCGGTGTTCGAAGTAAGGTAATCGACCGCTCGAGAAAGTCCCCAGGCCCAGCCCGCGATGGTGCCCCAAGCGTCGGCTGGTCCTTCGCCTGAAACGGGAAACAGCGAATGAACTCCGTTTTCAAAACCGTCGTCAAAGTCGGGATCAATATCACCGCAATAAACGGTTGCCACACCGTATCCTCGCGTCAAGATTTGTTCCACGGGCCAGCGACTGGCCGCGGATCCTCGTGAATCTTCTGTGGCACGATGATCGTCGGTGCGGATCCAAGCTTCCGTGATGCGAATGGCCGGATCGTCCTGTACAGTTTGATTGCCGCCAAAATTCAGGCCCAAGAACACCGGACACGGTTTGTCTGATTGCGGTAGATACAGCAGCAAGTCAAACGAATGTTGTTTGCCGTCCTGTTGCAAGGTGACTTTGACTTGACGACGTCTGGCTTTGCCGTCTAGCGCCGAGTTGTCCGATTCGAAGACATCGTATTGTGCGTTTTGCGGACGGCCCGGAGCGACACCGTACACATGTTCTTGGAACAGGCGAACCAATTCCGGTCGTCGAAGCTGGTGCCATTGTTCAGCCGAAGTGATATTGGTACCGTCCTGGCTGGTCAGTACGTTGGGCAACAAATATTCGGGCACTTTGGCTTCGTCATAGTTGAATTCGTCTTGTCCATTCACGATTTGACTCCACGCAGCGACATAGACCAAACAAAAGGGGATCAGGAGCAACGTTCGCACGGATTCGTCCTTATTTCAAATGAGTTAGGAAACGGCAGCGTCAGAATCTTGCGTCTGACGCCGCAATTGCACATGTTGCCTGCCTAGCATAACGGAAACGGACAGCCAAAGCACGGCAACACTGACGGCTGACAGCGAGATAACCAGAAACCCTGCTCCCAATTTCTGCATGCCGTTTTGAAAGGTTCCGGTCATCGCATCCGCTCCTCGGCTAATCACCGTGTCGATCACATTCTTAGCCTTGTACTTGTCTTCTCGCGAAGCCACCGTAAACAGTACCTCCTGAGACGGCACTTGAATGCCATAGCCTAACGCGCGAAACGAAACGGCAAATACCGCCAGCAGCGAAACCGTCATGCTGGGCATCAAACCCCAGACCAGAAATCCCAACATGTAAATAGCCGGACTCAAGAGCAGCGCACTGGTAACGCCGAAATATCGCATCACTTGCCCCACGACAATCGTCTGCAGAACGACCGTGACCAACTGTGACCAGAAGTTGACTGACGCAAAGAAGCTGGTTTGACTTCGTTCGTCTTGAATCAGCGAATGAACTAGATCTAGTTGCTGCAAGTAGGCCAATGTTGCGCAGGTTTTGCTAAGCATGACGGCCAAGCAAATGAAAGCTAAGTATTTGGATCGCAAGACGCCCCAGAAACAGTCCCAAGTGGAACCACCCATGGGCTTGTCGGTTACCACGGTCTGCGTCACGGTGACAAATCTTTTGCCAAGTCGATCCAGTTGTCTCATGCAGGGAATGCACAATAGCAGCGTCAGGCAGGGAACGAAGCACAAATCCGCCAAGCCAATCTGAGGAAAGAATTTCATGATGGCGCCGGTCAAGAACGAACCGACAAGGCCACCGAAGGTGGCGCCCGATGCAATCAAGCCGAACAGGCGTCGACCTTGTTCGCTGGAGAACGTATCGGCCATGAAGCTCCAGAACAGCGACACGACAAAATAGTTGAAGGTGCTAACCCACACAAAGAACAACGCGGCGGACACTTTGGTTTCGTCCCACCAGGACAAAAGCAACCAAAACCCCAGAAACACCACGGATGAAAAAATGTAAACCAACGGCATCAACTGTTGACGTCTCAAGCGCGAAGCAAGTGCTGAATTGATCGGCGTAATCAACAGCATGGCCACCAACACAGCCCAGAATAAGTTGGCCACCAGTTCTTTGCCTAAATGTTGCGTCGCCAAGGTTTCTCGAACTGGCCGAATGGTGTAATAGCCGGTGAACAAGTTGAAAAACCACAAAAAGGCCCACGCCAACACGGACCATTCGCGTTGCCGAACCGGCAGTATTCGCTTAAGCCATGAACCGATCTTTCCGCTTGACAGCATTTCGACCTCCTGGGCCTAGTCAGATTGTCCGCTAGATTGGAGCAGCTAATTCGGCCATCCCAGCAACGGCGTGTATTCGGTGAACTTCGTTTCGAACCATTGACGAATCGTAGCCAGTTCATTGCTGGTTTTTGCGAGCTGGAGTATCATTGCGG